>JASLFM010000523.1 GCA_030150585.1 Acidovorax sp. | reverse complement strand
GTCGTGGATGGCCGCGATCTCGAGCTCCGAGTCCTTCTCGTCGTCGACGATCGCGAACAGCCGGAAGTCGCGCATCAGCTTGGGCGACAGGTACTGGCCGATGAAGCTCTCGTCCTTGAAGTTGCGCATCGCGTGGTCGAGCGTGGGCAGCCAGGGCGTGCCGGCGAAGTCGGGGAACCACTGGCGATCCTCGTCGGTCGGGTTCTCGCAGATGCGCTTGATGTCGGTGTACATCGCGAAGCCCAGCGCGTACGGGTTGATGCCCGAATACGCGCGCGACGTCACCGGCGGTTGCGCGATCACGTTCGTGTGCGACTTCAGCCACTCGATCATCATGCCGTCGGCGAGGTAGCCGTCGTCGTACATCTGGTTCAGCAGCCGGTGGTGCCAGAAGGTGGCCCAGCCTTCGTTCATGACCTGGGTCTGGCGCTGCGGGTAGAAGTACTGGGCGATCTTGCGCACGATGCGCACGATCTCGCGCTGCCAGGGCTCCAGCAGGGGCGCATTCTTCTCGATGAAGTAGAGGATGTTTTCCTCCGGCTCCTTGGGAAAGCGCTCGCTCTCCTGCGCCGCGCTGTCCTTGCCCTTGCGCATTGGCAGGGTGCGCCACAGCACGTTGACCTGCTGCTGCACGTAGGCCTCGCGCTGCTCGCGCTCGGCGCGCTCGCGGGCCAGGCTTTTCTTGGACGGGCGGCAGTAGCGGTCCACGCCAAAGTTGGCCAGCGCATGGCAGGAGTCCAGCAGCCGCTCCACCGCATCCAGGCCATAGCGCTCCTCGCACTGGGCCACGTAATCGCGGGCATAGACCAGATAGTCGATGATGCTGCCAGAGTCCGACCACATGCGAAACAGGTAGTTGTTCTTGAAGAAGCTGTTGTGCCCGTAGGCCGCGTGGGCAATCACCAGCGCCTGCATGGCCGTGGTGTTTTCCTCCATCAGATAGCTGATGCAGGGGTTGGCGTTGATGACGATCTCGTACGCCAGCCCCATGTGGCCGCGCCGGTAGCGCCGCTCCGTGGCGAGAAACTCCTTGCCGTAGCTCCAGTGCCGGTAGTTGACCGGCATGCCCACGCTGGCGTAGGCGTCCATCATCTGCTCGGCGGTGATGATCTCGAGCTGGTTGGGGTACGTGTCCAGGCCGTATCGCGCGGCCGTGGCGGCGATGGCCGCGTGGTAGCGCTCGATCAGCTCGAAGGTCCAGTCGCTCGGGTCGGGCAGGGGGTGCGACGGGCGCGCACGCGCCAGCAGCGGGTCGCGGGGCACGCCACGCGGGCGCTCTCCACCAATGGGCTGCCGCCCCTTCTTCTTGCCTGTGCGGCGCTCCAGCACGGGGTACATCGTCAGGTTCACACCGCTACCCCCTCTTTCTTGAACAGGTCGCGGAACACGGGGTAGATATCCCCCGGTGCGGACACCTTTCGCATGGCAAAGTGGGGAAACAGCGGCGCGATCTGGCTGTACTCATCCCACAGGCTCTGTTCTTCCTGCACCACCTGCACGTAAGCGAAGTAGCGCACCAGCGGCAGGATCTTTTCGGCCAGCAGGGTGCGGCAGTTGGGGCTGTCGCTGCCGAAGTTGTCGCCATCGCTGGCCTGGGCCACGTAGATGTTCCAGTCGGCCACGGGGTAGCGCGCGCGGATGATCTGGTCCAACAGCACCAGCGCGCTGCTGACCACGGTGCCGCCACTCTCGGTGGAGTGGAAGAACTCGTCTTCGCCCACCTCGGCAGCCTGCGTGTGGTGGCGAATGAAAACGATGTCGATCTTCTCGTAATGCCGCGTGAGAAACAGGTACAGCAGGATGAAGAATCGCTTGGCCAGGTCCTTGCGGTCCTGGTCCATGGAGCCCGAGACGTCCATCACGCAGAACATCACGGCCTGGCTGCTGGGCACGGGCACCCGGGTGCGATTGCGAAAACGCAGGTCCAGCGGGTCGAGGAAGGCGACCTTGCCTATGCGCGCCCTGAGGGCATCGATGCGCTGCTGCAGCTCGGCCACGGCCTCGCTGGTGCCGTCGTCCTCTTCCAGCAGGGCGTCCAGTTCCTCTTGCAATGCCTGCAGTTCGCGGTGCGGGGCCTTGGTCAGGGCCATGCGCCGGCCCAAGGCGCCGCGCATGGTGCGCAACACCGCCAGGTTGTGCGGCGTGCCGTCATGGCTGTAGCCGGCGCGGCGCGACTTGTACTGCAATGTGTCGCCCAGGTGGGTGCGCAGCATGCGCGGCAGGGCGAGGTCCTCGAAGAAGAGCTGCATGAACTCCTCCTTGGACAGGGTGAAGGTGAAGTCGTCCTCCCCCTCCCCGCTGTCGCTGGCCTGCGAGCCCGCCCCGCCCGCACCGCCCTGGGGCCGGGGAATGCGGTCGCCGCGCACATGATCGCTGTTGCCGGGGTGCACGGTGTCGCGCATGCCGCCCGGGCCGTGGCGAAACACCGGCTCGCGGATGTCCTTGCGCGGGATGGTGACGTTCTCGGCCTGCTCGATGTGGCGGATATCGCGCTGGGAAACGGCGCGGCGCACCGCCTCGGCGATCTGCTCCTTGAAGCGGCGCACGAAACGCTCGCGGTTACCCACCGACTTGTTCTTGCCCGCGAGCCTGCGGTCGATGATTTGCAGTGCCATCTGTGCTCCCGTGCATGGGCCGGCGCCGCCGCCAGGCCCGTCAGCTGCTCTTGCGCACGCGCAGGTACCACTCGCACAGCAGGCGCACCTGCTTGGCGGTGTAGCCCTTGGCCACCATGCGGGTGACGAAGTCCTCGTGCTTGCGTGCGTCCTCGGCGCTGGCCTTGGCGTTGAAGCTGATGACGGGCAGCAGTTCCTCGGTGTTGGAGAACATCTTCTTCTCAATCACCAGGCGCAGCTTCTCGTAGCTGGTCCAGCTCGGGTTCTTGCCCTGGTTGTTGGCGCGCGCGCGCAGCACGAAGTTGACGATCTCGTTGCGGAAGTCCTTGGGGTTGGCGATGCCGGCGGGCTTTTCCACCTTCTCCAGCTCGGCGTTGAGCGCGTTGCGGTCGAACACTTCGCCGGTGTCGGTGTCGCGGTACTCGCTGTCCTGGATCCAGTAGTCGGCGTAGGTGACGTAGCGGTCGAAGATGTTCTGGCCGTACTCGCTGTAGCTCTCCAGGTAGGCGGTCTGGATCTCCTTGCCGATGAACTCGGCGTAGCGCTGCGACAGGAACTCCTTGATGAAGCCGATGTACTGCGTCTCCAGCTCGGAGGGGAACTGCTCGCGCTCGATCTGCTGCTCCAGCACGTACATCAGGTGCACCGGGTTGGCCGCCACCTCGGTGCTGTCGTAGTTGAACACCTTGGCCAGGATCTTGAAGGCAAAGCGCGTGGAGATGCCGGTCATGCCTTCGTCCACCCCGGCGTAGTCGCGGTACTCCTGGTAGCTCTTGGCACGCGGGTCCGTGTCCTTGAGGCTCTCGCCATCGTAGACCAGCATCTTGCTGAAGATGCTGGAGTTCTCGGGCTCCTTCAGCCGCGTGAGCACGGAGAACTGCGCCATCATCTTGAGCGTGCCCGGCGCGCAGGCGGCATGGGCCAGCGAGGATTCGCGGATCAGCTTCTCGTAGATCTTCACCTC
>JASLFM010000517.1 GCA_030150585.1 Acidovorax sp. | reverse complement strand
CACGCCCACGGCCTCCAGCAGCAGCAGCAGTCGCTCGATGCCCAGCCCCCAGCCGACGGCCGGCGCGGGCTTGCCACCCAGTTGCTCGATCAGGCCGTCGTAGCGGCCGCCGCCGCAGACGGTGCCCTGCGAGCCCAGGCGCTCGGTGATCCACTCGAACACGGTGAGGTTGTAGTAGTCCATGCCGCGCACCAGGCGCGGGTTCACGCGGTACCGTAGGCCCACGGCATCCAGCACGGCGCGCACAGCGTCGAAATGCGCGCGCGACTCGGCGCCGAGGAAGTCCATCAACTGCGGCGCGGCCTCGATCAGCGCCTGCATCGCCGGGTTCTTGCTGTCGAGGATGCGCAGCGGGTTGCTGTGCAAGCGCCGGCGCGCGTCTTCGTCCAGCACGGCGGCGTGCTCCTCGAAGTAGCGCACCAGCGCATCGCGGTGCGCGCGGCGCTCGGCGCTCTGGCCCAGGCTGTTGATCTCCAGGCGCACGTGCTGGCCTTCGACCAGGCCCAGCTCACGCCACAGCGCGCGCGCCACGAGGATCATTTCCGCGTCCACGTCCGGCCCGGCGAAGCCCAGCGCCTCCACGTCGAGCTGGTGGAACTGGCGGTAGCGGCCCTTTTGCGGCCGCTCGTGGCGGAACATGGGGCCGGCGGTCCACAGGCGCAGCGGGCCGTTGTAGAGCGCGTTGTGCTCGATCATGGCGCGCACCACGCCCGCCGTGCCCTCGGGGCGCAGCGTGAGCTGGTCGCCGTTCATGGCATCGGTGAAGGAATACATCTCCTTCTCCACGATGTCCGTCACTTCGCCCAGGCCGCGCACGAACAGGGCCGTGGGCTCGACCACGGGCGTCAGCAGGTACTGGTAGCCATAGCGGCCCAGCACCTTGCGCACGGCCGCCTCGAACCACTGCCAGCGCTCGGAGCTGGGCAGCTTCTCGGTGCGCGGCACGGCGGCCGGCAGGATGTCGTTCATGCCTTTGACGGCGCTGAGCTTTTGCGCTTTGCTCGGCGCGGAAGGAGGGGTGACGCTCACGGCAAGGGGTTCCCGAAGAAATATGAATATGAATGAAATTGGCCTCCAGCGCTTATCCAGCAAGCGCTAGCAGCTCCTTGAACAATAGCAACGACGATTCAGCGCGCACTGTAGCGGCGCTGCACGTACTGCTCGACGATGTCGTGAAACTCCCGCGCGATGTTGTCGCCGCGCAAGGTCATGGCCTTTTCGCCGTCGATGAACACCGGCGCCGCCGGTGCCTCGCCGGTGCCGGGCAGGCTGATGCCGATGTCGGCATGCTTGCTCTCGCCGGGGCCATTGACGATGCAGCCCATCACGGCCACCTTCATGCCCTCGACGCCGGGATAGCGTCCGCGCCACACCGGCATCTGCGCGCGCAGGTAGTCGTCGATCTGCTTGGCCAGCTCCTGGAACGTGGTGCTGGTGGTGCGCCCGCAGCCCGGGCACGCCGTGACGCTGGGCACGAACACGCGCAAGCCCAGCGCCTGCAGGATCTCGGAGGCCACCACCACCTCCTGCGTGCGCGCCTCGCCGGGCTGCGGCGTGAGCGAGACGCGGATGGTGTCGCCAATGCCCTCCTGCAGCAGGATGGACAGGGCCGTGGCCGACGCCACCGTGCCCTTGGTCGCCATGCCCGCCTCGGTCAGGCCAAGGTGCAGCGCGTAGTCGCAGCGGCGCGCCAGTTCGCGGTAGACCGAGATCAGATCCTGCACGCCGCTGACCTTGCACGACAGGATGATCTGGCTGCCATCGAGCCCAATGGCCTCGGCCTGGCGCGCTGACTCGATGGCCGAGGTGATCAGGGCCTCGTACATGACCTGGCGCCCCTCCCACGGCTGGGCGCGGCGGCTGTTGGCGTCCATCAGTTGCGCCAGCAGCGCCTGGTCCAGGCTGCCCCAGTTGACGCCGATGCGCACCGCCTTGTCCCAGCGGATCGCCGCTTCGATCATCTGGGCGAACTGCTTGTCCTTCTTTTCGCCCTTGCCCACGTTGCCAGGGTTGATGCGGTACTTGGACAACGCCTGGGCCATGGCCGGGTGTTCGGTCAGCAGGCGGTGGCCGTTGTAGTGGAAGTCGCCCACCAGCGGCACGTCGATGCCCATGCGGTCAAGCTGCTCGCGGATGTAGGGCACCGCGTCGGCGGCCTCCGGCGTGTTGACGGTGATCCGCACCAACTCCGAGCCCGCAATGGCCAATTCCTTGATCTGGATGGCCGTGCCGATGGCATCTACCGTGTCGGTATTGGTCATGGACTGCACACGCACGGGCGCATCGCCACCGATCGTGACGACGCGGCTGCCCCAGGTCGCACGGGCCTGGCGGCTGCGGCGCGGCGCGGGCGCAGCCTCGGGAATGATCAATTCGCTCATCAATTCAACTCCAGACGGGCGACGTTGTCCTTGCTGCGAGCGCCCAGGTCAATCGCCGCGCCGCGCCACTCGATGTGCGTCCCGCTGACGTTGCCGATGCGCAGCTTGAACGGTGCGGCGCCGTCGATATCCTTCTGGTCACCAGCCTTCAGCACGCTCGACAGCAGCGTCCGGCCCTGGGC
>JASLFM010000456.1 GCA_030150585.1 Acidovorax sp. | reverse complement strand
ATGTCGAACGGGTTGATGGGCTCGATCAGCAGGCGCAGGTTGGCCGTCTTGAGCGCCGCCGCCGCAAAGCGCAGGTTCTCGACGAAGGTGCGGCGCAGCACCGCTGCGTCCACGCCGGCCGGTACCTTGCCCGCCAGGCAGTTGAGTTGCGGCACGCCCAGGGCATGGGCGTAGGTCACGGCCTTGACCACGCCGGCGCGGAATTCATCCACGCGGGCCGGGTCGCAGGCGATGCCGCGCTCGCCCGCATCCCAGTCGCCCGCGGGCAGGTTGTGCAGCACGATTTGGAGGTTGTGCTTTTCGACCCTCTCCTTGATCTCCTCGACGCTGAAGGCATAGGGAAAGAGGAACTCCACGGCCTGGAAGCCGGCGCGCGCGGCGCGCTCGAAGCGGTCGAGGAATGGCACCTCGGTGAACAGCATGCTGATGTTGGCAGCAAAACGGGGCATGTCGGAATCTCCTGGCAATCTTCGGGGGTGTGTGTCAGTCCAGCAGGGCCAGAGCGCTCGGCACGTCGGCGGGCTCGGTGGCCAGTTCCTCGAACTCGACGATGTTGTCGATCTCGGCGCCCATGGCGATGTTCGTCACGCGCTCCAGGATCACCTCGATCACCACGGGCGTCTGGTGCTGCGCCATCCAGGCCTCGGCCTGTTCGATGGCGGGAGCGAACTCCTCGGGGCGGTGCACGCGGATGGCCTTGCAGCCCAGGCCCTCGACCACCTTCACATGGTCCACGCCATAGCCGCGCGCTGCCTCGCCCTCGGCCATGTTCACGTTGTCGAACGCGAGCTGCACGCAGTAGTCGATCGAGAACGCGCGCTGTGCCTGGCGGATCAGGCCCAGGTAGCTGTTGTTGACCAGCACGTGGATGTAGGGCAGCTTGAACTGCGCGCCCACGGCCAGTTCCTCGATCATGAACTGGAAGTCGTAGTCGCCCGACAGCGCCACGATCTTGCGCGCCGGATCGGCCACGCGCACGCCCAGAGCGGCGGGCACCGTCCAGCCCAGCGGGCCGGCCTGGCCGCAGTTGATCCAGTGGCGCGGCTGGTACACATGCAGGAACTGCGCACCCGCGATCTGCGACAGGCCGATGGTCGAGACGTAGCACACGTCCTTGCCCAGCGCGCGGTTCATGCACTGGTAGACACGCTGCGGCTTCATGGGCACGCTGTCGAAATGCGTCTTGCGCAGGTACTCCACGCTGTTCTTGCGGCCCTGGCACTCGGCCGCCCAACTGCTCCGGTCGCGCAGCTTGCCGGCGGCCTTCCACTCGCGCGCCACCTCGACGAAGAGCTTGAGCGCCGCGCCCGCGTCGGAGACGATGCCGTAGTCGGGGGCGAACACGCGGCCGATTTGCGTGGGCTCGATGTCCACATGCACGAACTTGCGGCCCTTAGTGTAGACCTCGACCGAACCCGTGTGGCGGTTCGCCCAGCGGTTGCCGATGCCCAGCACGAAGTCGCTCGCGAGCATGGTGGCGTTGCCGTAGCGGTGGCTGGTCTGCAGGCCGCACATGCCCACCATGAGCGGGTGGTCGTCGGGGATCGTGCCCCAGCCCATGAGGGTGGGGATCACGGGCACGCCCATCGTCTCGGCGAACTGCACCAGCAGGTCGGACGCATCGGCATTGATGATGCCGCCCCCCGCCACGATCAGCGGACGCTCGCTCTCGTTGAGCAGCGTGATCGCCTTCTCGATCTGCGCCCGCGTGGCCGCGGGCTTGTAGACCGGCAGGGGCTCGTAGGTATCGGGATCGAACTCGATCTCGGCCAGCTGCACGTCGATCGGCAGGTCGATCAGCACGGGGCCGGGGCGGCCCGAGCGCATGAGGTGGAAAGCCTGCTGGAAGGCGCGCGGCACCTGGGCGGGCTCGAGCACCGTGGTGGCCCACTTGGTTACCGACTTGGCGATGGAGGCGATGTCCACGGCCTGGAAGTCCTCCTTGTGCAGGCGGGCGCGCGGCGCCTGGCCCGTAATGCACAGGATCGGAATCGAGTCGGCGCTGGCCGAATACAGGCCCGTGATCATGTCGGTGCCCGCGGGTCCACTGGTGCCGATGCACACGCCGATGTTGCCGGCCACGGCGCGCGTATAGCCCTCGGCCATGTGGCTCGCACCCTCGACGTGACGCGCCAGGATATGGCCGATGCCGCCGTGCGCCTTCAACGCCGCATACAGCGGATTGATGGCCGCGCCGGGCACGCCGAACGCCACGCTGACGCCTTCCTTTTCGAGCACTTTCACAGCCGCTTCGATTGCCTTCATTCTTGCCATTGCTTCGATCTCCTTGTGAATGGCCAAACTGTAGGCAAGCCCCCTGCTTGGCGGAAGGTGGCGGTGGACCATAAAATTTATTCCCGACAGGAATGAACGGAGCAACGACAGGACATGGACCGCCTCGATGCGATGCAGATGTTCGTGCGCGTGGTGGAGACAGGCAGCTTCACCAAGGTGGCGCACGAGTTCACGACCACCCAGCCCACGGTGACCAAGCAGGTCGCGGCACTGGAGGCGCGGCTCAAGGTGCGCCTGCTCAACCGCAACACGCGCGGCGTGAGCCTGACCGAGCCCGGCACG
>JASLFM010000366.1 GCA_030150585.1 Acidovorax sp. | reverse complement strand
CAAAGGCCCGCTCGTCGCCGATGCGGTGGGCGGCCAGCAGGGCGAGCTTGACGAGGAACAGCTCGCTCTTCTCCTCCCCCACCGCGTCGATGGCCGTGGCCAGGGCGTCGTAGACGGATTCCAGGCCCGCGATGCCCAGGGCGTTGTCGTGTTCGTTCATGGTCACTCCTCACTGGGCCAGGGCGGTGTTCAGGGCGGCTTGCAGGCGCGTAGCATCCAGGCCGATCCAGCGCGCGCACACATGCTGGTCGGGCCGCAGCAGGTAGGCACCGCCGCTGGCCCGCACGCCATAACGCTGGCGGCAGCGGCCTTCGGTGTCGGCCAGCGTCGCGTCAGCCCCCTCCACCGGAGCGCCCGCTCCCACGGCGATCACGCGCAGCGGCACGCCGCGCTCGCGCGCCTGGCGCACCACCTGCAGCAGCGGCGCGGGGATGCTCCGGCCCTCGGTGAAATACAGCAGGTCGAAGCCGCCGCCCAGATGGTCGAGCAGGTAGTCGTCGGCGCCCAGGCGCACGTTCTGCGACGGCGCGCCGTGGCCCGGGCCGGCCTGGAACAGCAGGTTGTCGTCGCCCGCGCTGTTGAGCGGCGACTGCGTGTACTCATGCGGCCGCGAGGTGCGCCAGTGGTAGAGCGGCCCCACGAAGGGCTCGGTGAGCGACAGCGACAGCACCGCGTCGCGCAGCAGGCGAAAGCCGCGCGAGGGCGGCGCCATGAAGCGCGTGCTTTTGCCCGCCTCGTCGATGATCTCGCGCGCCGCGCCCACGCGCTCGCTGCTGTAGCTCGCGAGCAGCGCCTGGGGCGCCACGCCGCGCGCCACCAGGGCCAGGCGCCACGCCAGGCCTTGTGCATCCTGGAAGCCCGTGTTGGCCCCCCGCACGCCGAAGATCGGCAGCATGTGCGCGGCATCGCCCGTGAACAGCACGCGGCCCGCACGGTAGTCGGGCAGCGTGAGCGCGCGCGCCGAGTAGACCGAGCACCAGTCCATCTCCCAGGGCGTGCCGCCATGGCCGATCATTGCGAGCTGCGCGTCGATGCGTGCCTTGAGCGACGCGGGCTGCAGCGCTGCCTCGGGGTCTTCGCCCGCGGGCAGCTGGTAGTCCACGCGCCAGATGCCGTGCGGCTCGCGGTGCATGAGGATGGTGTTGCCGGGGTTCCAATCGGGGTCGAAGAACGCCAGGCGCTCGGTGGGCAGCGGCAGGTCGATGCGGATGTCGGCGATCACGAAGCGGCCCTCGTACGAGGCGCCCTCCATCTTCAGCCCCAACAGGCTGCGGATGCCCGAGCGCGCGCCGTCGGCCGCCACCAGCCATTCGGCCTCCAGCGGGTAGGGGCCCTCGGGCGTATCTACCGTGGCACGCACGCAATCCACGCCCTGTTCCACCGCCGTCACGCGGTTGCCCCAGCGCAGCTCGATGAGCGGGTGCGCCTCGGCCGCATCCACGAGGTACTCCTCCAGGTACTGCTGCTGCAGGTTGATCATGGGAAAGAAGCGGTCGTCGGCGTCGTGGGGTGCCTCCATGCGAAACACGCGCTGTCCCCGGTAGATCGAGTTGCCGAAGCGCCAGGGCAGGCCGTTCTCGGTCACGCGCGCGGCCACGCCCACCTGCTGCAGAATTTCCATGGAGCGGCGCGTGAAAACGATGGCGCGGCTGCCCTCGGACACCTGCAGTTCCGATTCGAGCACCACGCAGCGCACGCCGTGGCGCGCCAGCTCCAGCGCTGCCGTGAGGCCCACGGGACCCGCGCCGACGATGGCCACCGGCAGCCGTGCCTGGGCGCCGTGCGCCGAGGGCAGCCAGGGCCGGCGGACCTGGTAGTGGTAGTAGATGGACTGCCGTGGCTCGGCATGGGGCTGGTGCATGGGTATGTCTCCTGGGCGGGTCTGGCGCGCAGTGTAGGTAGGGGCCCGAAGCCGATTTGTCCCCAGATGGGTACATCTCTCAAAACAGCCTGTAGCGCCCATGGAATAATCGCAGTAAGCTATCAAATCAAGAGCATTACTCAGTCCAGCGCCGCCGGCTCCATCAGGAGCGCGAACAGCTCGCGCTGCCCCTGCACGCCGAGCTTGGCGCACACGCGCTTGACGTAGGTGCGCACGCTGGCGAGCGTGAGGCCGAGCCGCGCGGCCAGCGCCTCGGTGGGCAGGCCTTCGACCAGCCCGCGCACCACGTCCAGGTCGCGCTGCGTGAGCTGTGGAAAGCGCCGCCGCAGCCGCGCAATCACCAGCCCCGCGAGATCATCCTGCAACGTCTGGCCCGCATAGTGCAGCCGCATGGCCTGCATGACGAGCGGCGCCCAGGCCTCGATGGTGGCGATGGCCGCCTCGTCGAACGGGCCGTGCTCGTGGCCCCGGTACAGGTTGACGGCGAGCCAGCGCGTGCCGTCCTGCAGCGCGAGCAGCGACAGGCGCTCCGTCACCTGGGGCAGCTCGTAGCACACGGCACGGTAGTCCGGGTGGCTCACATCGGCGCTGTGCTGGCGGTGCAGCCAGATCCGCTGACGCCCTGCAGCGCCCCGGCCCGAGCGGGCCCGCTCGGCCTGCATGACCTGCTGCGCGCCGTCGAGCGGGTAGAAGCGCTGGGCGTAATCCTGCGAGATACGGGGCAGCGCGTGCGTGCGTGCGCGGTCGCCCAGCCCCACGAGCTGCGGGCTGCCCTGCCCCTGGAACGAGAAGATGGTGCACTGCGCGAGCGGCACCTGCGCGCCCAACAGCCTCAGCAGTTCCTCGGCCACGGCATCGCTGCCGGCCGCCCCGAGCTTTTCGAGCAGGGCCGTGGCGTCCTGCAGTGGTATCTGCAGGCTCGGCCGGGCGGCGCTGGGCGCCAGGAGCCAGTACGGGCGGGACATAGGGCGGCACTGTAGCAACACATCCGGGGTGCGGTAAGCTCGCGCCCCCATGGCCCAGACCCTTGCAGCCGCCGCGCACAGCGAACTCGTCATCAAGAAAAGCCGCTTCATCGGCTGCGTCCAGCCCATGGCCGACCGCGCGAGCGCCCAGGCCGTGGTCGACGCGCTGTGGAAGCAGCACCCCGGCGCCGCGCATGTGTGCTGGGCGCTGCTCGCGGGCGGCCAGTCCGCCGCCGTGGACGACGGCGAGCCCAGCGGCACGGCCGGCCGCCCCATGCTGGACGTGCTGCGACACCAGGATCTCGAAGGCGTGCTCGCCACCGTGGTGCGCTATTTCGGCGGGGTCAAGCTCGGCGCGGGGGGCCTGGTGCGCGCCTACACCGACTGCGTGGCCCAGGCCCTGCTCACCGCGCCCAAGGTGACACTGCAGCGCATGGCCCTGCTGCGCTGCGAAGTGCCCTACGCGCTCGAAGGCCTGCTGCGCCGCGAGATCGACGCCGCAGGCGCCGAGCTGCTGGCCGTGGAGCACGGCACGCTGGTTGCCCTGCAGTGGCGCCTGCCCGAGGCGCAGGCCGCCGCCTTCATGCAGCGCATCAACGACAGCGGCCAGGGCCGCGTGGGCTGGACCGATCCGCATTGACGCGCAAATTAAAGTTTCCTTCCGCGCTGCCGATAACTCCGGCAACCCTTGCCTTGGAGTTTCCCATGGACGTCACCCTCACCAACGCCATCGTCAACACCGCCACGGCCCTGAGCCAGAATCAGACGGCCCAGGCGGTGCAGGTGCACGTCATGCGCAAAGCCATGGACATGCAAGAAAGCGCCGCCGCCACGCTGCTGCAGGCCCTGCCCCAGCCGCCGCTCGCCACGTCGGGCCCCCTGGGCACCCAGGTCAATACCTACGCCTGATCCCAGGGCAGCCATGAAGCCGCCGCAAGGCGGTTTTTTCTTGTCAGAAGAATAATTAATCTACTCATCTTCATCAAAAAGAGTATATTAGCGATCATGCCCAATGACCTGATACCCAGTCTCGCCCTCGCCCGCAAAGCCGCCCGGCTCACGCAAGCCGAGCTGGCCGAGCGCGCGGGCCTGTCGCGCATGACCGTGCAGCGCCTGGAAGGCGGCAGCCTTGACCCGCGCCTGTCCACCCTGCAGGAGCTGGCCCGCACCCTGGGCATGGACCTGATTGCCGTGCCCAGCAGCCTGCGGCCGAGCCTGCAGGCGTTCATCCAGTCGGGCGGGCGCTTCCTCGGCCAGCCCGAGGGGGTGGACGCACCGCCTTCCGTGGTGGACCGGCTGGGCCAGGGCGGCTGATAGCAGGCAGCAGCGGCCATGTCCACCGCCATCCGCTACCTGCGCCTGTTCATGCACCTGCCAGGTCGGCCGGGGCAGCGCAGGGGCATCGGCTACCTCTCCCAGTACGGCGATATCCTGCGCGTGTCGTTCGACGACAGCTATATCGACGATCCCCAGCGCCCCACCCTCTCGCTGAGCTACCAGGGCGAGACCGAGGCCGCCACGCGGCAGATTCTGGCCTCGGGCCGTGACGCGCGCCTGGTGCGCACCGACGGGCACTGGCCCGTGTACTTCCAGAACCTGCTGCCCGAGGGGCACAACCGCGAGCGCCTCGCACGCGAGCGCGGCTGCAGCCCCGAAGACGAGTTCGAGCTGCTCGCCGCCGCCGGGCACGACCTCATGGGCGCGCTCGAGGTGGAGCCCGTTC
>JASLFM010000354.1 GCA_030150585.1 Acidovorax sp. | reverse complement strand
GCCCGCCAAGGACGCCAAGGCGAAGAAGCCCAAGCTCGTGCGCGACAGCTTCACCATTCCCAAGGACGAGTATGCAGCTATCGAGGCGCTCAAGCTGCGCACTGGCAAGCTCAGCAACGCCGCCAAGAAGAGCGAACTGCTGCGCGCAGGCCTCAAGCTGCTCGTGGGCCTGTCCGACGCCGACCTGCTCCAGGCCCTGAAGGCCGTGCCCTCGCTCAAGACCGGCCGCCCCAAGGCTGAAGCCGAGCAGGCGCCAGCCAAGCCCAAGGGCCGCAAGTAAGCTATTCCATTTCCAGATCCATCGAGTACGCGAAGGCGAAGCGCGGACAGTGCTGACGCACGGCAAGCGAAGCCGACAAAGTAATCGGTTGATATGGAAATGGAATTACAGGAAGTCGGGCGACAGCACGGCCATCAGCACGGTCTGGCTCTGGTCCATACGCTGGCGTTGGCGCAACCACCACACGGCGCCCTTGCGGATCGAACACTCACCCATGCCCAGCAACTGGCCGGCCGTCTGCCCCAGCAGGGGTTGATGGCCTACCACGAGCACGGCACCGCGCGCCTTGGGCCATTGCACAAGCTCCAGCAGTTCCGCTGGGGTGCCGCCCGGCAGCAGCTCTGCCCGCAACTTGAACTTGCGCCCCAGGGCCTGGGCCGTCTGTTCGGTTCGCCGCGCGGGGCTCACGAGCACGCGCAGGCCGTCAGGCAGTTGTCGGTCCAGCCAAGCCGCCATGCGTGCGGCCTGCTTCTCGCCGCGGGCTGTGAGCGGCCGCGCCAGGTCGTCGTGTCCGTCCGCCACCTCTTCCGCTTCAGCATGGCGCCACAGGATCAGGTCCATCATGCGGCCCCACGCCCTTTGCGGGCATCCGCTATCTGCACGCCGTAACACGCCATGAGCGCACCCTGGGCACCGATGCCGTCCGTGGGGCGGCTGGCACGCCGGTAGCTGCCGTCGGGCTGCAGCGTCCAGGCGTCGCGGTCGTCGTGCAGGTAGGCGACAAGGCACTCGTCGATGATGCGCTGGCGCAGCCCCGGTTCTGTCACGGGCCAAGCGATTTCCACGCGCCGCATCATGTTGCGGTTCATCCAGTCCGCGCTCGACAGGTACAGGTCTTCCTCCTCGCCCGCGCGGAAATAGAAGACCCGCGTATGCTCCAGGAAGCGCCCGATGATGGAACGCACACGGATGTTGTCCGTCACGCCGGGCAGTTGCGCGGGCAGCATGCAGGCGCCGCGCACGATGAGGTCGATGCGCGCGCCGCGCTGGCCCGCCACGA
This sequence comes from Acidovorax sp., assembly GCA_030150585.1. GTDB lineage: Bacteria > Pseudomonadota > Gammaproteobacteria > Burkholderiales > Burkholderiaceae_C > JASLFM01. Next base: position 10,906 of record JASLFM010000354.1, on the reverse strand, counting down.
TCAAGGCCCGCATGAGCGCCTCATCGGTCAGTGCGTTCATCTTCGCCACGATGCGCCCGCCCAACCCGGCCTGTGCCGCAAGCCCCACCTGCTCGATCTTCTCGATCATGCGCTGGTGCAGGTGGAACGGTGCGAGCATGAGCTGGCGCAGCTTGGGCGGCCGGTTCTGGCTGGCCAGGTGGTTGAACACGCCATCCATGTCGGCCGTGATCTCTTCGTTGGCCGTAAGGTAGCTGAGGTCGGTGTAGAGCCGTGCCGTGCGCGGGTTGTAGTTGCCCGTGGAAAGATGCCCGTAGCGGCGCAGCTGGCGGCCTTCGCGCCGCGTGACGAGCAGCATCTTGGCGTGGGTCTTGAGCCCCACCACGCCGTAGACCACCTGGGCGCCGATGGATTCGAGCGCCTCGGCCCAGTTGATGTTGGCCTCCTCGTCAAAGCGCGCCTTGAGTTCAACGACAGCCATGACCTCCTTGCCGCGGCGCACGGCCTCGCGCAGCAGCTCCATGAGTTCCGAATCGGAGCCCGTGCGGTAGATGGTCTGCTTGATGACGAGCACGTTCGGGTCGTTCACCGCCTCGCGCAGGAAGGCCAGCACGCCGTCGAAACTCTCGAAGGGCTGGTGGATCAGCACGTCGCGCTCGCGCATCTGCTCCATGATCGGCGTACCCGCGTGGATGCCGCGCGGCCACGATGCGCGCCAGGGAGGGAACAGCAGCGCGGGGTCGTTGACGAGGTCCACGAGCTGCGACAGCCGCACGAGGTTCACGGGCCCGTGCACGCGGAACAGCGCGGCGGAAGGCAGCGCGAACTGCGATTGCAGGAAGTCCGAGAGGAAGCGCGAGCAGCTCGACGACACCTCCAGCCGCACAGCCTGGCCGAAGTGGCGCTGCTGCAGCCCCTGGCGCAGGGCCATGCGCAGGTTGCGCACGTCGTCCTCGTCCACGGCCAGGTCGGAGTGGCGGGTGACGCGAAACTGCGAGAACTCCGTGACCTCGCGGCCCGGGAACAGGTCTGCCAGGTGCGCGCGCACCACGCTCGACAGGATCACGAACAAGGCCCCGCCCTTCGACGTCTTGGGCGCCACGCGCTCGGGCATGCGGATGACGCGCGGCAGGGCGCGCGGCACGCGCACGATGGCAATCTCGTTGCTGCGCCCGAACGCATCCGAGCCCTTGAGGCGCACGATGAAGTTGAGCGACTTGTTGGCCACCAGCGGAAACGGGTGCGCGGGATCAAGCCCCACGGGGATCAGCAGCGGCCGCACCTCGCGCTGGAAGTACTCCTGCACCCAGCGGCGCTGCTCGGGCGTGCGCTCGCCGTGCGAGACGATGCGGATGCCGTGGGCCGCGAAGGCCGGCACGAGCGCATCGTTGTAGAGCGCATACTGCCGCGCCACGAGGTCATGCAGCTTGGCAGAGAGCGTCTCGAAGGAGGCCACGGTGTACTCGCCCTTGGTGTCCCCGTTCTGGGCCGCGGTGATATGGGGCGCGGCCCGCACCTCAAGGAACTCGTCGAGGTTGGACGACACGATGCACAGGTAGCGCAGGCGCTCGAGCAGCGGCACGTCGGCGCGCAGGGCCCAGTCGAACACCCGCTCGTTGAAGTCGAGGATGCTGTGGTCGCGGTCGAGGAAGGGAGGGCTGTCTGCGGGCGGAGCCGCTATCGGCTCGTCCACGGGGCTCAGCATGCCTCCTGAGGGTGCCTCGGGAGGGTTCGGTCCAATCTCGGAGGGCGGAATCATGCTGGGAATGAAGGGCAACATGGAAATGCTCCTGGGAGCGACCATGCCAGTATTTAACGACTGAATGACAGTTTCATGACATGAACATGTCTGTCATACAACCGCCTGCGCCGCCCCCTGCTGCGGGGCACGGCAGCGGCGAGGCTCACTGGCCGAGGAAATGCTTGCGGTAGCGCGCTGGCAAGTCGGCAATGCGCATGAGCATGGGCAGGTCGGCGGTGTTGAAGTCCGGGTCCCAGGCTGGCGCGCCGAGCACACGGGCGCCCAGGCGCAGGTAGCCCTTGATGAGCGCGGGCGGCTCGATGTCGAGCGAGCCGTCGAGCTGGTCCACGGGCAGTGCCAGGCGCGGCAGCACGTGGTAGTCGATGGGTGCCAAGTGGGTGCGGCGCAGTTGCTCCCAGATGCTCGCGGCAGCATCGCCACTCACCACGCCGTTGTGCAGCATGGGAATACTCGCGCAACCGATCATGGTGTCGAGCTCGTTGCGCACCATGAAGTCGGCCAACGCCCCCCAGAGGGCCAGAATCACGCCGCCGTGGCGGTGCTCGGCATGCACGCAGCTGCGGCCCAGTTCCACCATGCGCGAGCGCAGCGAGCGCAGGCGGGTGAGGTCGAACTCGGTGTCGCTGTAGGTGCTGCCCACGCGGCGCGCCTGGGCTGGCGTGAGCACACGGTAGGTGCCGACGACCTCGCCGCTGGCCACGTCGCGCACCAGCAGATGCTCGCAATAATCGTCGAACAGGTCCACATCGTGTCCGGGCACGGGGGTGTTCAGCCGGGCCCCCATCTCGCCCGCAAAAACAGCGTACCTCAGCCGCTGCGCTTCCCGAACCTCGTCGAGATGCCGCGCCCACGCGACCGCCACGCCTGCGCGTGCGCCTTCATCGACCGACGCACCACCCGCAGCGCCAGGGCGGTGAAGAGACCCCCTGGGCAAGGAGACGGGAGAAAATGGCATGGTGGGGTTGGGCAGGTCGTTCACGGAACACTCCTTCACAGGTTCTGGGCTCAGTGTGGGCGCTGCCGGTGACAGCCCCATGTCGAAGCCATGACGTCTACATGACAAACCCGTATTCCCCGGAATTCCGGCGGCTGCTACACTTTGGAACAAATTGGCGAACGCGTTACGCCTCCCCTTCCCCCTCCCATGTCCCTCTCGATCGAGGCACCGGACCTCTATGTCTCGGGCTGGCCCGCTGATACCTCGTTGCAACGTACCCTGCGCGAACAACAGACCCTGCTGGACAGCGCTGGGGTGGGCATCGTTTTCATCCGCCAGCGCGTGGTGGTGCGCTGCAACCCCCGCTACGCGGAGCTTTTCGGCTACGGCTCCCCGCAGGAGTTGATCGGCCAGAGCAGCGAAGTCCTGCACCCGAGCCGTGAAGCCTTCCGGGCACTGGGACGGGCGGCCTACGCCACGCTCTCGCAGGGGCACACCTTCCGCACTGAATGGCAGATGCGGCGGCGCAATGGACAAGTCTTCTGGAGCAACCTCACGGGCCGCCTCATCAACCCGGAAGACACCTCCGAAGGCTCGATCTGGACCATCGACGACATCGACGACTACAAACGCGCCCAGGAGGCGCTGGACCGGGCCCATGAGAACCTGGAGCGCCAGGTGCGCGACCGCACGCGCGAGCTGAGCGAGACGGTCGAGAACCTGCACCGCGAAATCCACGATCGCAAGCACGACCAGGAGCGCATCTACTGGCTTGCCCACTACGACCCGCTCACGGGCCTGCCCAACCGCGCCTTGCTGGCCGAGCGCAGCCAGTTGGCGATCCGAGCGGCGCAGGAAAACGGCACGCCCCTGGCCGTGGTCTTCCTGGACCTGGACCACTTCAAGCATGTGAACGATTCGCTGGGCCACCGCGTGGGCGACGCGCTGCTCGTGCAGATCGCGCGGCGCCTGCGCGCCGTGGTGCGCGACAAGGACACGGTTTCGCGCCTGGGCGGTGACGAGTTCGTGCTGCTGCTGCCAGGTGCCAACGCCCACGGCGCTGCACGCGTGGCAGGCAAGCTGCTCGACGCCTCCCGCCAGCCCTACCAGATCGAACACCACGAGCTGACCATGGCGCCCTCGATGGGCATCGCGCTGTACCCGAGCGATGGCGTCGATTTCGACACCCTCACCCAATCGGCCGATGTGGCCATGTACCGCGCCAAGCGCGACGGGCGCAACACGTTCCGCTTCTTCACACCCGAGATGCAGGCGCAGTCGGTGCGCGCGCTGCAGCTCGAGAATGCGTTGCGCCGGGCGCTGGAGCGCAACCAGTTCGAGCTGCACTACCAGCCGCAGGTGACCATCGCCACGGGAGAGGTCCACAGCGTCGAGGCCCTGCTGCGCTGGGAACACCCCGATCTCGGCCGCATCTCGCCCGCTGAGTTCATTCCTGTGGCCGAGGACAGCGGCCAGATCCTGCAGATCGGCGAGTGGGTGCTGCGCACCGCGCTGGCCCAGCTGCAGGCCTGGCGCGCCAAAGGCCTTGCGGAGCTGAACATCGCCGTGAACCTCTCGGCCATCCAGTTCCACCAGCCGCAGCTGCCCGAACTCGTGAGCCGCATCCTGGCGGAGACCCAGCTGCCTCCGGACTCACTGGAGCTGGAGCTGACCGAGGGCGTGGCCGTGGACGACCCGCGCGCGGCCATTGCCACCATGGACCAGCTGCACGCGCGTGGCGTACGCCTGTCGATGGACGATTTCGGCACGGGCTATTCTTCGCTGAGCCACCTCAAGCGCTTCCAGATCTACAAGCTCAAGATCGACCAGTCCTTCGTGCGCGACCTGGACCACGACAGCAACGACCGCGCCATCGTGAGCGCCATCATCCGCATGGCCCAAGCCCTGGGCATGCACACCACGGCCGAAGGCGTGGAAACGGAGGCCCAGCTCGCCTTCCTGCGCGAGCAGGGCTGCGACGAGGCACAGGGCTACCACTTCAGCCCTCCGCTATCGGCTGCGGACGTAGAGGCCTATCTCCTGCGCCAGCGCGGCTGAGCGGGCGGCCGATTCAGCCGAGCTTCTTCTGCATGAATTGCGCATGGCCCATGGCAGGGTCCAACGCATACCCGGCGAAGCCTTCGCGCTCATAGGCGCGCAGCGCCGGGGCATTGCCCTGCAGCACCTCCAGCGTGAGCTTGCACGCGCCGCGCTGGCGCGCAATGGCCTCGACGAGCGCGAGCATCTTCTGGGCCACGCGCTGGCCACGCCACGCAGGCAACACGGCCACGTCGTGAATGTTGACGAGCGGTCGGGCGGCGAAGGTAGAGAAGCCCTCGAAGCAGTTGACGAGGCCCACCGCCTCCTCTTCCCCGCCCCCGGCGGGCTGCGCCCAGGCAATCACGCTGAACGCATAGGAGCGCTGGCGCAGCGCCTCGGCCAAGCCCGTTTTTACCTCAGCGGAGAGCGGCATGCCGCCGCCCGCGGGGTCGCAGGCGTAGGCGTCCAGCAGCGCCACCAGCGCTTGTGCATCGCGCGGGTCGGCGTAGTCCGCGGGGCGGACGGTAATGGTCGGGGTGCAGGCGGTCACGCGCAAAACTCCTTCTTCTGTCCCTGAGGCCGGTCACCCTGCACGGGCTGCGTCCGCCAGACGCTGGGCACAGCGATTGGCCTGCGCGGCATCGCGCGCCTCGACCATCACGCGCAGCAGGGGTTCGGTGCCGCTTGCACGGATCAGCACGCGGCCTGCGTCGCCGAGTTCGGCCTCTACTGCGCGCAGGGTGTCCGACAGCATGGCATTGGCTTTCCAGTCCTGCCCCGGCGCCAAGCGTACGTTGAGCAGCACCTGCGGGAACAGGTCCACGCCACCCAGCAGCTGCGCCAGCGTCTGCCCGCTGCGCACGCAGGCCTGCAGCACCTGCAGCGCGCTCACGAGGCCATCGCCCGTGGTCTGCTTGTCGAGTGCCAGCAGGTGACCCGAGCCCTCCCCGCCCAGCACCCAATGGTGGCGTGCGAGCTCCTCCAGCACATAGCGGTCGCCCACCTTGGCACGCACGAATTGCACGCCGCGCGCACGCAACGCCTGCTCCACGGCCATGTTGGTCATGAGCGTGCCGACCACGCCGGGCACGTGCTCGTCGCGGCCCATGCGGTCAGCCACCATCACGTAGAGCAATTCATCGCCGTTGTACAGGCGGCCTGCGGCGTCGACCATCTGCAGGCGATCGGCATCGCCGTCAAGCGCGATGCCAACGTGCGCATGGTTGGCGCGCACAGCGCGCACGAGCGCCTCTGGGTGGGTGGCTCCCACCTCATGGTTGATGTTGAGTCCGTCGGGTGCGCAGCCGATCGCCAGCACCTCGGCACCGAGTTCATGGAAAACCTTGGGCGCGATGTGGTAGGCCGCGCCGTGTGCCGCATCGACCACCATCTTGAGCCCCTTGAGCGTGAGGTCGTGCGGGAAGGTGCTCTTGCAGAACTCGATGTAGCGCCCGGCCGCATCGTCCAGGCGCCGCGCCTTGCCCAGCGTGGCCGAATCCGCCCACACGGGCGGTTCATCCAGCGCTGCTTCCACTGCCGTCTCCCATGCATCAGGCAGCTTGGTGCCCGAGGCACTGAAGAACTTGATGCCATTGTCGGAGTACGGATTGTGGCTTGCGCTAATGACAACGCCCAGGCTCGCGCGCTGCGCGCGCGTGAGGTAGGCCACGCCCGGCGTAGGCAGGGGGCCGAGCAGCACCACATCCACGCCTGCGGAGTTGAAACCCGACTCCAACGCGCTTTCGAGCATGTAGCCCGAGATGCGCGTGTCCTTGCCTATGAGCACCGTGGGCCGCTCCTCGGTGCGACGCAGCACGCGGCCCACGGCGTGGGCCAGGCGCAGCACGAAGTCCGGGGTGATGGGCGGTTGGCCCACGGTGCCGCGAATGCCGTCGGTGCCGAAGTATTTGCGGGTCATGCTGGTTTTTCTCCTTGTTTCATCGCGCGCCAAACGGCCAATGCCGCCACGGTTTCCCGCACGTCATGCACGCGCACGATGCGCGCGCCCCGTTCCACGGCCAGCACGGCGGCGGCCACGCTGGGTGCGAGGCGCTCCTCGACCGCAAGCCCCGTTACGCCGCCCAGTGACGACTTGCGCGACCAGCCGGCCAGCAGAGGGTAGCCCAGCGCCAGCAGTTCGCCTTGCCGCGCGAGCAGCGCGAAGTTCTGCTCCACCGTCTTGCCGAAACCAATGCCGTAGTCGAGCACGATGCGGTTCTTTGCGACCCCCAGCGCTTGCAGGGATTGCGCAGATAGCTCCAGAAATGATAGCACCTGCGGTACGACGTCACCCTCCATAGGCGCTGTCTGCATGGTCTGCGGGTCGCGGTGCATGTGCATGAGGCACACGCCGCAGGTTGGATGGCGGGCGACGGCATCGGCCGCGCCCGGCTGGCGCAGGGCCCAGATGTCGTTCACGATGTCGGCGCCCAGGTCGAGCACGGCCTGCATCACTTCGGCCTTGTAGGTGTCCACCGAGAGGGGGACGCCCAGCCGCCCGGCCTCCCGGACTACGGGCAGCACCCGCGCGAGCTCCTCGGCCAGCGGCACGGCTGGGCTGCCAGGCCGGGTGGATTCGCCGCCGATGTCGAGAATGTCGGCCCCGTCCCGCAGCAGTTGTTCGCAGTGGCGCAGCGCTGCGGCCGTGCCTGCGTGCTCGCCACCGTCCGAGAACGAGTCAGGGGTCACATTGACGATCCCCATGACCTGCGGGCGAGCGAGGTCGATGGCGAAGCGGGTGGTCTGCCAGAGCATATGCGGGGAATGGAAAGGTGGGATGAACGAAAAAACGGGGCACGAGGCCCCGTTGTTCACGTGCCGAAACCGTCAGGCCACCGTGGGCGTGGGATCGGCGGGCTTGACGGCTGGCGTGCCGCCGCTGGGGCCGTCGCCGCCCGATGAGGGCGTGCGGGGGGTCCAGTCCTTCGGCGGGCGCGGCTCCTTGCCAGCCATGATGTCGTCGAGCTGCTCGCTGTCGATGGTTTCCCATTCGAGCATGGCCTTGGCCATGGCGTGCATCTTGTCGGCGTGCTCCTCGATAAGGCGGCGGGCCAGGGCGTACTGCTCGTCGATGATGCGGCGCACCTCGGCATCGACCTTCTGCATGGTCTGCTCGCTCATGTTGGTGGTCTTGGTGACCGAGCGGCCCAGGAAGACTTCGCCCTCGTTCTCCGAATAGACCATTGGGCCCAGTGCCTCGGTCATGCCATAGCGCATGACCATGTCGCGCGCGATGTGCGTGGCGCGCTCGAAGTCGTTGCTCGCGCCCGTGGTCATCTGGTTCATGAACACTTCCTCGGCGATGCGGCCGCCGAAGAGCATGGCGATCTGGTTCAGCATGTACTCCTTGTCGTAGGAGTAGCGGTCCTTCTCGGGCAGGCTCATGGTCACGCCCAGCGCGCGACCGCGCGGGATGATGGTGACCTTGTGCACCGGGTCGCATTTGGGCAGCAGCTTGCCGATGAGGGCATGGCCCGCCTCATGGTAGGCGGTGTTGCGGCGCTCTTCCTCGGGCATGACCATGGACTTGCGCTCGGGGCCCATGATGATCTTGTCCTTGGCCTTCTCGAAGTCCTGCATCTCCACGGTGCGCGCGTTGCGACGCGCAGCCATGAGGGCAGCCTCGTTGCACAGGTTGGCCAGATCGGCGCCCGACATGCCGGGCGTGCCGCGCGCGATGATGGCGGGGTTCACGTCCTGGCCCACGGGAATCTTGCGCATGTGCACACCCAGGATCTGCTCGCGGCCGCGGATGTCGGGCAGCGTCACGTAGACCTGGCGGTCGAAGCGGCCAGGGCGCAGCAAGGCCGCATCCAGGATGTCGGGGCGGTTGGTCGCAGCCACCACGATCACGCCGAGGTTGGTCTCGAAGCCGTCCATCTCGACCAGCATCTGGTTCAGCGTCTGCTCGCGCTCGTCGTTGCCGCCGCCCAGGCCCGCGCCACGCTGGCGGCCCACGGCGTCGATTTCATCGATGAAGATGATGCAGGGTGCGTTCTTCTTGGCGTTCTCGAACATGTCGCGCACGCGGGCCGCGCCCACGCCGACGAACATTTCCACGAAGTCGGAGCCCGAGATGCTGAAGAATGGCACCTTGGCCTCGCCTGCGATGGACTTGGCCAGCAGCGTCTTGCCGGTGCCCGGCGGGCCGACCAGCAGCAGGCCGCGCGGAATGCGCCCGCCGAGTTTCTGGAACTTCTGCGGGTCTTTCAGGAAGTCGACGACCTCCTTCACCTCTTCCTTGGCCTCGTCGCAGCCTGCGACGTCGGCGAAGGTGACGGTGTTGTTGTTCTCGTCCAGCATGCGCGCCTTGGACTTGCCGAAGCTGAACGCGCCGCCCTTGCCGCCGCCCTGCATCTGCCGCATGAAGTAGACCCACACGCCGATGAGGAGCAGCATCGGCCCCCAGCTCACGAGCAGGGTCATAAGCAGCGAGCCTTCCTCGCGCGGCTTGACGTCGAACTTGACGTTGTTGTTGATCAGGTCGCCGATCAGGCCGCGGTCCAGGTAGGTGGCCGTGGTGCGCACCTTGCGGTCGTCATTCGTGGTGGCCACGATTTCCGTGCCGCCGCCCTGGCCCTCCTGGATGACAGCACTCTTGATGCGGTTACTGCGCACCTCGTCCAGGAACTCCGAGTACGCCATGTGGCCCGCACTGCCGCCTGTCCGGGTGTCGAACTGTTTGAACACCGTGAACAGCACCATGGCAATGACCAGCCACACGGCAATTTTTGAAAACCACTGATTGTTCAAGCGGGGCTCCAGAAACGAAGGGGATCGGTCACAAGGACGTCATGACCTATTTGGGCCCCATTTTAGGTGTTTCAAGCCAAACGCCTGTTCCTTTACCCCAGCAACGGCCATGGACACCACGCGGGCTTTCCAGCCTTGATTGGCATCCATTTGCGCTAGGACAAGGAAATCAGCCCCGGGCCTTGAGGCCGATGCCTACCAGAAAGGTCTCCGACGACTTGTCGCGCGAGGCCTTGGGCTTGACCGGCTTGACCACCCTGAACGTATCCTTGAACAGCTGCACGAGCTGGGTGTAGCCGCTGCCATGGAACAGCTTGACGACCAAGGCGCCCTCAGGCTTCATATGGTGGAGCGCGAAATCCACGGCCAGTTCGATCAGATGGGCGATGCGCGCGGCATCGACGGAGTCCACGCCCGAGAGGTTCGGCGCCATGTCGGACACCACCACATCCGCCAGGCGCCCCTGCAGCCTCTCCTGCAGCTGCGCCAGCACCTCCTCTTCGCGGAAATCGCCCTGGATGAAGGCCACGCCCTCGATGGGCTCCATGGGCAGCAGGTCCAGCCCGATGATCGTGCCGTTGAGCTGCCCGACGGCCGCGCCACCCGGCGACAGGCGCCGGCGCACATACTGGCTCCACGCACCGGGCGCGCAGCCCAGGTCCACCACCGTGTAGCCGGGCTTGATGAGGCCGAACTGCTCGTCGATCTCCTTGAGTTTGTAGGCCGCGCGCGCGCGGTAGCCGTCCTTGTGGGCGGCTTTGACATAGGGATCATTGACGTGCTCGTTGAGCCACGCCTTGTTCACCTTCTTGCTTTTGGTCTGGACTTTCATGTGGTTGAGATAATACGGCCATGCCCCAAATTCAATTAACGCCCGCCGAGCGCCGGGAACACCGCGCCAACGCCCACCACCTCGACCCCGTGGTCCTGATTGGCGGCGACGGCCTGACGCCCGCCGTGCAGAAGGAAATCGACGCGGCCCTGAACGCCCACGGCCTGATCAAGGTGCGCGTGTTCGGCGACGACCGCGCGGCGCGCGAGGCCATGTACCAGCAGCTCGCCGATGCGCTGAACGCCGCTCCCATCCAGCACATCGGCAAGCTGCTCGTGCTGTGGCGCCCCACGCCCGCCAAGGCCAAGGCCGTCGACGAAGACCGCAAGCCCGGCCCGCGCGACGTGAAGGTACTCAAGTTCAGCAAGCGCGGCGGCCAGCGTCCCGAAGTCAAGCAACTGCGTGTGCTGGGGAACCAGCGGCTCACGCCGGGTGGCCAGATCAAGCGCGCCAAGCCCAAGCAGAAGTCGATCAAGAAGCGCCAGGGGGACTGAGCCCCATGAGTGCCACCCAGCGCCACGTGCTCTGCATGAAGTGGGGCACCAAGTACGGCCCGGAGTACGTCAACCGCCTCTACGCCATGGTGCGCCGCCACCTCAGCGGC
>JASLFM010000325.1 GCA_030150585.1 Acidovorax sp. | reverse complement strand
ATTTTGTTCGTATTTAGAACAAATGTTCGCTAAAAGAATTATACTCAGCCCCGCCATGAACGCCACCCCGACCGCCTCCGACGCCCCCAAGTCCAGCGACAGCTACGTGCAATCGTTCGCGCGCGGGCTGGACGTGATCCGCTCGTTCAGCGCGAGCGCTCCGGCCCAGACGCTCAGCGAAGTGGCCGCGCGCACGGGCCTCACACGCGCCGGGGCGCGCCGCATCCTGCTCACGCTGCAGACGCTGGGCTACGTGCACAGCGACGGGCGGCTGTTCCAGCTCACACCGCGCATCCTGGACCTGGGCTTCGCCTACCTCTCGTCCATGCCGATCTGGGACCTGGCCGAGCCCATGATGGAAGCGCTGGTGGACCGCGTGCACGAGTCCTGCTCGGCCGCCGTGCTCGACGGGCTGGACGTGGTCTACGTGCTGCGCGTGCACACGCACAAGATCATGAGCACCAACCTCGGCGTGGGCTCGCGCCTGCCCGCGTTCTGGACCTCGATGGGCCGCGTGCTGCTGTCCGCGCTGCCCGAGGACGCGCTGCACGAGCGCCTGCGCATCCTGCCGCGCGAGCGCTACACGCGACATACGGTGGTGGACGACGCGGGCCTGCTCGAACGCCTGCGCACAGCCCGCGCGCAAGGCTGGTGCCTCGTGGACCAGGAGCTGGAGGAAGGCCTGATCTCGATCGCCGCGCCGGTGCGCAACCGCGCGGGCCAGACGGTGGCCGCGCTCAACATCAGCGGCCAGGCCAACCGCACGAGCGCGCAGACGATGCAGGAGCAGTTTCTGCCCGTGCTGCTCGACACCGCGCAGGCCATCTCGCGCACGCTGGGCACCCGCGGGCGCTGACGTGCCCGCGCCACAAAGGTGGCGCCACCCGCGCACTTTGCCGGATAATTCCTGGGGTTAACCCTCTACCCATTCCTCTCTCTCCCAGCCCCAAAGGCCCGCCGCCTTGCGCGGCCTCTCAGACCCACCCCCTACGCTATTGAACGCCCGTGCGCCGGCTCGGGCGCGCGCTGGCCGTTGGCGCCTGGAAGCCGCGAACCGCACGACCCCGCGATGCAATCCTTCTACCACCTCAAAATCTCGACCAAACTGCTGCTGGCCTTCGTGGCCGTGCTGCTGCTGACCACCGTACTCGGCGTCTTCTCCGTCGTGCAGCTCGGGCAGATCAACCAGGCCTCGACCGAACTCGCCGAGCGCTGGATGCCATCCTCGCGCATCCTGCTGGACATCCGCGGCACCATGGCGCGCTACCGCGCGGGCGAGCTGCAGCACATCCTCTCGGACAAGGAAGAGGAAATGGCCGCCTTCGAAAAGGCCGTGGATGGCCTCTGGGCGCAGGCGCAAACGAGCTATGCGGCCTACGCGCCCTACGCGGTGAGCGCCGAGGACAAGGCCGCCTACCGGGAGCTGGGCCAGATCTTCGAGCGCTATGCCAAGGAGCACGCCAATATCGTGAAGCTCTCGCGCGCCATGCGCAACAACGAGGCCAAGGCACTGGTCCAGGGCGAGTCGCTCAAGCTCAACCGCCGCATGGTCGAGATCATCGACCAGATGGTGAAGGCCAACCAGGACGGCGGCGACCGCGCCAACAAGGAAGCCGATGAGCGCTACGACAGCGCCCGCGCCTGGGTCATCGGCCTGCTCCTGTGCAGCATCGTGCTGGGCCTGGCCTTCGCGGTCGCCATTGCACGCATCGTGGCGCGCCCGCTGGCCGAAGCCGTGAAGGTGGCCCAAGCCGTGGCCGGCGGCGACCTCACCACGCGCATCGAGGCCACGACGCGCGACGAGACGGGCCAGCTGCTGCAGGCCCTCAAGCACATGAACGACAGCCTGGTGCAGATCGTAGGCCAGGTGCGCCAGGGCACGGACTCGATCGCCACGGCCAGCGCGCAGATTGCCACGGGCAACAACGACCTGTCCTCGCGCACCGAGCAGCAGGCCAGCTCGCTGGAGGAAACCGCCGCATCGATGGAGGAGCTGACCTCCACCGTCAAGCAGAATGCCGACAACGCGCACCAGGCCAACCAGCTCGCCGTGTCGGCCTCGGCCGTGGCCATCAAGGGCGGCGACGTGGTCTCGCAGGTGGTGGACACCATGGGCGCCATCCACGCTTCGTCGCAGAAGATCGCCGACATCATCGGCGTGATCGATGGCATCGCGTTCCAGACCAACATCCTGGCGCTGAACGCGGCGGTGGAAGCGGCGCGTGCGGGCGAGCAGGGCCGGGGCTTCGCCGTGGTGGCGGGCGAGGTGCGCACGCTCGCGCAGCGCAGCGCCGAGGCCGCGAAGCAAATCAAGGCCCTCATCGACGACTCGGCCGGCAAGGTCAGCGTGGGCTCCGCCCTGGTCACGCAGGCCGGCCAGACCATGCAGGAGATCGTGGGCAGCGTGCAGCGCGTGACCGACATCATGGGCGAGATCACCGCCGCGAGCCAGGAGCAGACGGCCGGCATCGAGCAGATCAACCAGGCCATCGTGCAGATGGACCAGGTGACGCAGCAGAACGCCGCCCTGGTCGAAGAGGCTGCCGCAGCGGCCCAGTCGCTGCAGGAGCAGGCCGGCGGACTGCAGCAGGCCGTGAGCGTGTTCAAGCTGGGCCGCGAGCTGCAGTTCGCACAGGCCCCGGTGAAGACCCGCGCCGCGCCGCCCGCCATGCCAGCCTCCGTGCGCGCGCCCCTGGCGGCGCGCAAGCCCGCTTCCGCGCCCGCACGCCCCGCCCTGGCCGCCACCTCCAACCCGAAAGCCGTGGCCTCTGCGAATGCAGACGACTGGGAGTCGTTCTGAACTGAGCCCATGGCCCCGGCACGCCCCCGCCTATGGGGTGCGTGCTACGCTGCCCGCCATCATGTTCAATCCCACCCAAGCCGATGTGCGGCGCTTCTTCTGCGCCGTGCACGCCAAGACCCAGGCCGGCCAGCCCATGGAGGCCATCGAGACGCTGGCCAGCCTCTGGATCGCCGAGCACCCCGAGTACCACGCCGACCTGGCCGACGTGAATGCCGCACTCGCACGCAACTACGACGAGCAGCCCGGCCAGACCAACCCGTTCCTGCACCTTTCGATGCACCTGTCGATCAGCGAGCAGTGCAGCATCGACCAGCCGCGCGGCATCCGCCAGGCGGTGGAGCTGCTGTCCAAGCGCCTCGACTCGTTGCACGACGCCCACCACGCCGCCATGGACTGCCTGGGCCAGATGCTCTGGGAGAGCCAGCGCGCAGGCCGCCCGCCCGACGGCGAGGCCTACATCGCCTGCGTGCAGCGGCGGGCCACGCGCGACTGAACACGGCACGGCGCCCGTGCACGCAAAGCAGTCGCCTGAAAAGCAAAGAGCCCGCTGGCGCGGGCTCGTGTGCAGGAATGCGGCGGGTCAGCGGAAGCGCGACTGCGGCACCGTGTGCAGGTCACCATCAAGCGAGCTGATGTAGCCCGCCAGGGACTTGAGCTCGGCATTCGTGAACTGCTTGGCCACGCCGCCCATCACGCCGTTGCTGCGGCCCACGATGTCGCTCTTGCCCTCGCCCTTGTAGGCCTTGAGCGCCACGAACAGGTAGTCGGCATACTGGCCCGCGATCTTGGGGTAGGCCGGATCGATGGGCTTGGCGAAGTTGTCGCCGTGGCAGGACACGCAGGCGCCCTTTTGCAGCAGCGCCGCCACCTGCGCGCTGGGCTCGCGCTGGGGCTTGGCGGGCAGCTCGGCACCCGTGCGGCCGCTTTGCGTGTAGTAGGCCGCCACATCGGCGATGTCTTGCTCGGACAGGGAATCGGCGATGCCGCGCATGGTGGGGTGCTTGCGATCGCCCTTCTTGTAGGCGTCGAGGGCCGAGGCGATGTACTTGGCGCCCTGGCCCGAAATCATCGGCACCTTGTGGACTTCGGGAAAGCTGGCCTGGTAGCCTACGATGCCGTGGCAGCCGATGCACATGGCGATTTTCTTCTCGCCGGCCTTGGCATCGCCCTGCACCTCCTGAGCATGGGACAACGCCGTCACGGAAGCGACAGCCAGTGCAAACATCGTGGTCAGCGTCTTGTTCATTTTGCGCGCACAATCCTGTGGAAATTCAGCTTGGGGCTCAAGATCAGCGTTCGATTATAGCCAGCGCCTGTCAAGCCCTTTTCTCAATATCTCCAGTGTTTTCCCCATGAAATTCCAAGGCTCCCAGAACTACGTTGCGACCCAGGATTTGATGCTGGCGGTGAACGCCGCGATCAAGCTGCAGCGCCCGCTGCTGGTCAAGGGCGAGCCCGGCACGGGCAAGACCATGCTGGCCGAGGAAGTGGCCCAGGCGCTCGACATGCCGCTGCTGCAGTGGCACATCAAGTCCACCACCAAAGCGCAGCAGGGCCTGTACGAGTACGACGCGGTGAGCCGCCTGCGCGATTCGCAACTGGGCGACGAACGCGTGAAGGACATCCACAACTACATCGTCAAGGGCGTGCTGTGGCAGGCCTTCACGGCCGACAAGCCCGTGGCGCTGCTGATCGACGAAATCGACAAGGCCGACATCGAGTTCCCGAACGACCTGCTGCGCGAACTCGACCGCATGGAGTTCTACTGCTACGAGACGCGCGAGATGGTGCGCGCCAAGCACCGCCCGTTGGTGTTCATTACCTCGAACAACGAGAAGGAGCTGCCCGACGCCTTCCTGCGCCGCTGCTTCTTTCACTACATCAAGTTCCCCGAGGCCGAGACGATGAAGAAGATCGTCGACGTGCACTTCCCCACGCTCAAGAGCGACCTGCTCACCGTGGCGATGAAGACGTTCTACGACGTGCGCGGCCTGCCGGGCCTGAAGAAGAAGCCCTCGACCAGCGAACTCATCGACTGGCTCAAGCTGCTCGTGGCCGAAGAGATCCCGCTCGAGGCGCTGCAGAGCGCCGACAACAAGGTGGCCGTGCCGCCCCTGGTGGGCGCGCTGCTCAAGAACGAGCAGGACGTGAGCCTGTTCGAGAAGCTGGTATTCATGAACCAGCGCA
>JASLFM010000301.1 GCA_030150585.1 Acidovorax sp. | reverse complement strand
ATGGTTTTCGAGCGGCGTGCCCGTGAGGCACAGCAGGTGCGGCGCCCGCAGGCGGCGCAGCGCGCGGGCGCCGCGGCTGCCGGCGTTCTTGACCATCTGCGCCTCGTCGAGGATGAGCAGGTGCCAGGGGCGCGCGGCCAGCGCCTCTGCGTCGCGCCACAGCAGCGGGTAGGTGGTGAGCACCAGGT
Organism: Acidovorax sp.; assembly: GCA_030150585.1. Classification (GTDB taxonomy): domain Bacteria; phylum Pseudomonadota; class Gammaproteobacteria; order Burkholderiales; family Burkholderiaceae_C; genus JASLFM01. The sequence continues at coordinate 9,558 of JASLFM010000301.1, read as the reverse complement.
CGTGCTCGGCCGCGCGCAGCAGGCGCTCGTGCCGCTCGGGCCCTTGCAGCGCGAGCACGCGCAGGCCCGGTGCCATGCGCGCGGCCTCGGCCTGCCAGTTGAAGACCAGCGAGGTGGGCAGCACCGCGAGCGCGGGCGCGCGCAGGCGTCCGGCCTCCTTCTCTACCAGTACGTGGGCCAGGGCCTGCGCGGTCTTGCCCAGGCCCATGTCGTCCGCCAGGATGCCGCCCAGGCCCTGGGCGCGCAGGTACTGCAGCCAGGCCAGCCCCTCGCGCTGGTAGGGGCGCAGCGTCACGGCCAGGCCGGCGGGCGGCTCCACGGCCGTTGGCGCGCCCTGGTCCCGCAGGCGCCGCGCGAGGCTGGCCAGGCCCGCGTCGCCCTGCAGTTGCCAGGCATTGCTCCAGCCGTTCACCGTGCCCACGCGGTGCGCCTGCAAGAGGCCCGCGCGCAGTTGCTCGATGCGGCGGGCCTCCCAGCCGCCCAGGCGCAGCGGCTCCCCGTCGCGCAACTGCTTGCGCGCGGGGTCGGTGATCAGGTCCACCATGGCTCCCACAATGGCCTTGAGCGGCGCGGCAATGGTCTCGATGCGCCGCCCGCCCGGCGCGCGCAGCAGGATGGTGGCGTGGTCGTCGATGGCGGCGAGCTGGGCCGCATCGAGCCAGCGCGGGTCGCGCTGAAGCAGGTCGGCCAGCAGCGGGGCGAGGTCCAGCGTTTCCCCGTCGACCTCGATGCCCAGGCTCAGCAGCCAGGCGCCTTCGCGCTCGGGCAGGCGCAGCTTTTGCACGGGGCGTTCGCGCGGAGCCAGGGTGCCGTCGATTTCCTTGCCGAGCACCTCGCCCGTGTCGGGGGCCAGGTGCAGCTTCCAGCGCTGCACGGGTACGCTCTCGTGCGCGAAGCCCGGGGCCACCACCACGGCCCAGCCCAGCGCCTGCAGGCGGGGCACCTGCTCGGCCCAGAAGTCACCGAAGTGCGCCTCCTGCGCCAGCGTCCAACAGGGGCCGAGCTGCGGGGCGCGGCTGCGGTCGCGCCATTGCAGGTTTTCGTCGGGCACGGGCCGCAGGCCCAGGTCGCGCGCGAGGTCCATGGCGTCTGCCTCGGCCGCCAGATCGCGCTCGAGTACCTGCACGGGACCGCCGGTATCGTAGAGCTCCACCTCGGCCGGCCCGCGGCTGCCGAGGATGGAGGTGGGGGCGGGTGTCTCCCAGCGATGGCCCTCGGGCGTGCGGTAGGTCCAGTCGATGTGTGCCAGCGTGACGGGCGCGCCGCGCGGCCCCGTGGAGCCATGCCGCTGCAGGCCGAGCAGGCCCTGGCCCCGGTCGAGGGTGCGCAGCGTGAGGCGCGGTTGGAATCGGGCCGCCATCAGGGCGCGGGCAGGCTCAGCTGCGCTTCCTGCACCACGCGCACGCAGTCGCGCAGGTGCTGCTCGCCGAGGTAGCGCAGCGTGGCATAGCCCAGCACGGCCGATGCGGCCTGGCCCGCGATGGGCACGTACTTGGCCGCTTGCTGGGCGGACAGGCGCAGCCCGATGGCCTGGGTCGCGCGCAGCATGAGTTCGCGGGTGATGAACTTGCCGATGAGCGCCGAGCCCACGAGTGCCACGGCCTTCTGTACCTGGGCGCGCTTTTGCGGATCGAGCCGGTCGAGCTGCTCGGGAGAAAGGCCGAAGCGGGCGTTGATTTGCGGAATCAATCGCGAAAGCAGCGCCGCGTCCACGGCCCAGTCGAGCCCGGGCAGCGGTACAGCACCGGCTGCAGCGGCCACAAGCGCGCGGCGGTGCAGCAGACGCTGGCCGCTGCGCACCGCCGCAAGCAGGCGGGGGTCGCCCGCAGCCATCTGGCGGGCGCTGAGTGCCTTCGTCAACTGCTGGCCTTGCCCTTGACGAGACCGTAAATCACCAGCAGCACGATGGCACCGACGACGGACGCGATCCAGCCTGCGGGCTGGCCTTGCTGGTACCAGCCCATGGCCACGCCTACGTAGCTGGCAAGGAACGAGCCCGCCACGCCGAGCAGCGAAGTCATGACGATGCCGAGCTTGTCGTCACCGGGCTTGAGGGCCCGCGCGATGAGGCCCACGATCAGGCCCACGATGAGGGTACCCAGGAGAGAAAGCATAGGAACGGACTCCTTCGCAAAGGACAGAGGGTGAAAACGCAAACTACTGTACGCCCTCCCGGCGGCGGCCGCATGTCGGACGGAGCCCCGCGTGCACACCAGCCCGCGCGGGCTGCGTGTCCGTCCAGTCCGACAAAGGGGCGGCCTGCGGGCCGATGGGCATAGTCTGCCAACAGGCGTAGGCTGGAGCTTCGGTTGTATTGCACGCAAAGGAAAGGAAGCACCATGAAGACTTCATCGATCCGCGGCATCCTGGGCATGTTCCTGGTGGCCGCTGCCATCCCCGGCGTGGCATGGGCCCAGGCGGGCAGGGCCGCGGAGGAAGAGCTCGGCCGTGGGGCCATGCCCGACACCACGCCCCAGCAACGCTACAACTCAGCGATCCGCGAAGCCGGCGGAGGCATGAAGTTGGGCATGGCTGAGTGCAAGGCGATGCCTGCTGGCGAGCGCAAGGGATGCGAGCGCGAGGTGCGTGAGCGTTACCAGGCCGACATGGCTGCCGCCCGCGAGATGCTGCGCAATCCCAATGCACGCCCGGTGGATGTGACGGGCGGTCCGATCCGCAGCACCGAAACGGTGATCAAGTAATGGGGTTCCCTGCAGGCCCCCGTGTTACTGGTCGGCCAGGGCCTCGGGGGTGACGCGGCGGGCGCCATCGAAGCGGCGCTGCCAGTAGCTCTGCTGCATGTCTTCCACGCGCACCTCGGAGCCGCTACGGGGCGCGTGGATGAACTTTCCGTCCCCCACGTAGATGCCCACATGGCTGAAGGCGCGGCGCATGGTATTGAAGAACACCAGGTCGCCGGGCTGCAGATCCTTTTTGTCGATGACCTCGGTGGCGCGCGCCTGTTGCGATGCATTGCGCGGCAGAATCAGGCCCACGGATTTTTCGTACATGGCGCGCACGAAGCCGCTGCAGTCGAAGCCGCTCTCGGCGTTATTGCCGCCGCGGCGGTAGGGCACGCCCAGGAAACCCATGGCCGTGACCACCAGGTCCGAAGTGCGGCCAGCCACATTGCTGCGCATTTCGTCGAACTGCTGGAGCAGGAGCGCCTTTTCGCTGCGAAAGCGCGCCAAGGCGGTGTCGTCGCTGGTGCTTGCATCCGGCGCCGCGTGGGCGCTCGCGCATACCAGCAAAAGAAGGCATAACCATCTGGACATGGGGCGCGAGGGTACCACGGAAACGCCCCGAGGCAAGCAAAAAATCGGGCAAGTCTTTGATTTCGCTTGATTTTATGGATTTTTGTGGTGTCACATTAGTGACAATTTTGTGGCAGCCTTGGAGGGTGAATTTGTATGAAATTTGCAACAAATCCACGGAGGCTGCCCTGGTTCAGGGGGCTGATTGCTTCACTTTCGATAGCGGTTTGCGCGGCTGCGCAGGCCGCGCCGTCGGTGGCCACGGTGGCGGGCGGGCTCGCGCATCCCTGGGCCGTGGCCTTTTTGCCGGACGGGCGCTTCCTGGTGAGCGAGCGCCCGGGCCGCATGCGCATCATCGAGGCCGGCGGCCGCCTGGGGGCGCCGCTGGCTGGCCTGCCGCCCGTCGCCGTGGGCGGGCAGGGCGGCCTGCTGGATGTGGTGACCGACGCGGACTTTGCGCGCAACCGGCGCATTTACTTCTGCTATGCGGAGCCTGAGGCAGGCGGCGGCGCGGCCAACGGCACGGCCTTGGCGAGCGCCACGCTGGCGCAGGACGCCACGCGGCTCGACAACCTGCGCGTGATCTTCAGCCAGCGCCCCAAGGTCGCAAGCCAGTTGCATTTTGGCTGCCGCATCGTGCAGGCGCCGGATGGTGCGCTGTTCCTGACCCTGGGCGAGCGCTACCAGCGCAAGGACGACGCCCAGACGCTGGACAACCACCTCGGCAAGGTCGTGCGTGTCCGCTCCGATGGCAGCGTGCCGGACGACAACCCGCTGCGCCAGCGGCCGGGCGCGCTGCCCGAAATCTGGAGCTGGGGCCACCGCAACCCGCAGGGCGCGACCTGGGGGCCCGACGGGCGGCTGTGGATCCACGAGCATGGCCCGCAGGGGGGCGACGAGATCAACCGGCCCGAGCCCGGGCGCAACTACGGCTGGCCCGTGGTGACCTTCGGCGAGAACTACGGCGGCGGCAAGATCGGCGAGGGGACGGCCAAGCCTGGCACGGAGCCGCCGCTGCACTACTGGGTGCCGTCCATCGCGCCATCGGGCATGGCCTTCCTGACCAGCGACCGCTACGGGCCGGCATGGAAGGGCAGCCTGTTCATCGGCTCGCTGAAGTTCGGGCGCCTGCAGCGGCTCGAGATCGTGGATGGCCGGGTGCGGCGCGAGGAGCCCCTGCTCGAAGGTCTGGGCGAGCGCGTGCGCGACGTGCGCCAGGGCCCTGATGGCTGGCTGTACCTGCTGACCGACAGCCCCCAGGGGCGGTTGCTGCGCCTGCAGCCTTGATACACCTCAGCGGAGTCCGGGTGTAGGCTTGCGGGCCATGGCGTCCGAATCCTTGCACCTCTCCCCCGCGGACTGCGCATCCGCGCCTTCACTGCTGGCGCTGCGGCGCGTGGCCATCGATACCTGGCACGAGAACGTGGCGTACCTGCATCGCGACTGTGCGGTGTACCGGGCCGAGGGCTTTCAGGCGCTCTCCAAGATCGAGGTGCGCGCCAACGGGCAGGGCATCCTGGCCACGCTCAACGTGGTGGACGATGCCGCGCTCGTGGGCTGCCACGAGCTTGGGCTGTCCGAAGACGCCTTCGCGCGCCTCGGGGTGGAGAACGGGCACACGGTCTCGGTGCGGCAGGCCGAGCCGCCCGAGTCCATGGGGGCGCTGTTTCGCAAGATTGCGGGCGAGCGCCTGGGGCGCGAAGACTTCCACGCCATCGTGCGCGACATCGCGGCACACCGCTATTCCAAGATCGAGCTCACGGCCTTCGTGCTCGCCTGCCACCGCGACGAGCTCGATCGCGAGGAAGTGTTCTTCCTCTCCGACGCCATGGTCGCCTGCGGCCAGCGCTTGGATTGGCGCGAGTCCCTCGTGGTGGACAAGCACTGCATCGGCGGCATTCCGGGTAACCGCACGAGCATGCTCGTGGTGCCGATCGTGGCTGAACACGGGCTGCTGTGCCCCAAAACCTCCTCGCGGGCCATCACCTCGCCCGCGGGCACGGCCGACACCATGGAAGTGCTGGCCGAGGTGGAATTGCCCATTGACGCGCTCGATCGCATCGTGCGCGCCCACCGCGGCTACCTGGCCTGGGGCGGCACGGCGCAGCTCTCGCCCTCGGACGACGTGCTGATCTCCGTGGAGCGGCCGCTGTCGGTCGATTCGCCGGGGCAGATGGTCGCGTCGATCCTCTCGAAGAAGGTGGCGGCGGGCGCCACCCACCTCGTGCTCGACATTCCGATCGGCCCCACGGCCAAGGTGCGCTCCATGCCCGAGGCGCAGCGCCTGCGGCGGTTATTCGAGTATGTGGCGCGGCGCATGCACCTCTCGCTCGATGTGGTCATCACCGACGGGCGCCAGCCCGTGGGCAACGGCGTGGGGCCCGTGCTCGAGGCGCGCGACGTGATGCGCGTGCTCGAGAACGACCCGCGCGCGCCCGACGACCTGCGCCAGAAGGCGCTGCGCCTGGCGGGGCGCGTGATCGAGTGCGACCCTGACGTGCGCGGCGGCGACGGCTACGCGATCGCGCGCGACATCCTCGAATCGGGCCGGGCTCTCTCTCGCATGCGCGAGATCATCGCGGCGCAGGGCGCCAAGGCGTTCGACGCCGACCACCCGGCGCTCGCACCGCTGAGCTTCGAAGTGCATGCCGACCGCGCAGGCGTGGTCACGGGCATCGACAACCTGCACATCGCCCGCGTGGCGCGCCTGGCGGGGGCACCCAAGATGCAGGGCGCGGGGGTAGACCTGCTGCGCAAGCTGGGCGACCCTGTGGCCGAGGGCGACATCCTTTACCGTGTGTACGCCGGCTTCGGCGCCGACCTGGAGTTTGCGCGGCAGGCCTGCCAGAGAACGCCGGGCTACCAGATCGGGGGCGCGGACGACGTGCCCCATGTGTTCGTGGAGTTCTGAAAGCATGGCCCTGCTGTATTTCGACGACGAGCGCGACAGCGCGGTGCGCCTGGCTGGCGCCACTGGGCTGCAAGCCCTGCCGATCGCGCGCCACCGCTTCCCCGATGGCGAGCTGCGCCTGACCCTGCCGCCCGCGCTGCCCGGCCGCGTGGTGCTGTTGCGCAGCCTGCACCAGCCCAACGAAAAACTGGTGGAGCTGCTGCTGGCCACGCAGGCGGCGCGCGGGCTGGGCGCCTACCACCTGACCCTCGTGGCACCGTACCTGGCCTACATGCGCCAGGACATGGCCTTCCATCCCGGCGAGGCCGTGAGCCAGCGCATCGTCGGCCCGTTCCTTGCGGGCCTGTTCGACGCGGTGCTGACCGTGGACCCGCACCTGCACCGCGTGGCCACGCTGCGCGAGGCCGTGCCCGCATCGCAGGCTGTGGCGATCAGCGGCGCGCCCTGGCTTGCGGACTGGATCGCCGCCAAGCGCCCCGGCGCGGTGCTCGTGGGGCCCGACGCCGAATCCGCCCAGTGGGTGGCACAGGCCGCGGCGCGCCACGGCTTTGCGCATGCCGTGTGCACCAAGCAACGCCATGGCGACCGCGACGTAACGGTGACGCTCCCTCAGGTGGCCGTGGACGGCCGGGCCGTGGTGCTCATTGACGACATGGCAAGCACAGGCCGCACCCTGGCCGAGGCAGCGCGCCTGCTACGGGAGGCGGGCGCTACCTCGGTGGATGTGGCCGTCACCCACGCGCTGCTCGACGCCCCCGCCCAGGCGGCGCTGCACGCTGCGGGCGCGGGCGAGGTCTGGAGCACCGACTGCGTGCCACACGCAAGCAACGCCGTCGCCATGGCCCCCGCGCTGGCCGAGGCGCTGCGCGCCATGGGGTGTTGAGCCGTGCGCGTGCCGGTGCATCTGGCTAACCCATTCGGCGACGTGACCGTTCGGTAGGGTGCTTGTGGTCACATCCGCGTCTGGCGCTTGCCGGTGGAGGATTCAACCGGTCGATGCAACTCGTTATTCGTTGCCGGCAGATACGGGCCCCACCCATTCCAGCAGTGAACAAATCCCTGGACACACCAGTTGTGCCCATGAAACATGGCAAGCATTGGCGACTCGGCAGGTTCACGCTTTGGCCCGCGGCTTCATGCGGAAACTTACGCCCATGCGATTGATGGCATTCATGGCGGCAATTGTGAGAGTGAGATCAACCAGATCCTTTTCACCAAACACGGCCAATGCGGTCGCATAGGCTTCATCGGAAGCATGCGTCTCGCTCACGAGTGTTACCTCCTCGGACCATGCTAGCGCAGCGCGCTCACGCTCAGAGAAGAGGTATTTAGCCTCGTGCCAGACGGGAATGAGCACCACCTTCTCCACGGACATGCCTTCGGCAAGCAAGTCCCGCGTGTGGATGTCGATGCAGTGCGCGCAGCCATTGATCTGCGATACGCGTAGGAAGACCAGGTGCGTCAGCAAGCTCGGAAGGCCCGTGCTCTTGGTGACGAAGTGGTGCAGCGTCCCGACAGCCTTGGCACCTTCAGGAGATGCTTGGAACCAAACAGCGCGATTCATGAATCAGATTCCTTCGATGTGAATGATGAGCGGAGGCCGAAACCGACCTTCCGCTCACAAGACGTTTGACTTGAAGGCGCTGTGACACTAGCTAGAAGAATAGTTGCGAATGTCGGCATGCCGCGAATGTTGTAGCGGCTACACACCGGAACCGGCGAAATCAGTGAGGATCCGGCCGGGGCAGCGAACAGCTCTGGCGTTTGACTCCCGCCAGCTTCGCAGGATTGCGCTGTATCCGCACCTGCGAGATGCGGCCACCGTCGAACTCAAAGGCCTGGACGGACTCCAGTTCCCCTTGCAGGTAACGCAAGAGAGCCCACTCGCCGTTCAACAAGGCCAGCTCGAGTCGCATGTTGTCGCCATGTCGCAGGTGGTGCGCGTAGTAAAGCTGGGCAATGCGCCGGGCCCCGCTTAAAGGCGAGCGCAAGCTTGGACCAACCCCGCCGAAGTCGCCCACCAGGGCGGCCTCTTCGGCCAGCAGTGCCCGGATCCCCCCGAAGTTGCCCTCCGTGATGGCCTGGATCAGGCGACGCAGAAGTGCGTACTGTTCCTGCGGCGGGGTTCTCGCGTGCAGCCGATCCGCGCCGCGCGCTTTCTTCAAACGTTGCTTTGCGCGGTGCACGATCTGCCGGGTCGACGCCTCGCTCTTGCCAATGGCCGCTGCGACCTGCTCATAGTCGACTTCAAAAACCTCTCGGAGCAAAAACGCAGCGCGTGCCTCCGGCGTCAGGCAATCGAGCAGCACCAGGAAGGCGATGGAAACGTCATCGGCCAGTTCGCGGATCTGCTCCGGCGAGGCTGGCCCGTCCTCGACAAGGGGCTCAGGAAGCCAAGCGCCCGGATAGGCCTCCCGTCGCAGCCTGGCAGAGCGCAGGCGGTCGATTGCCATGCGCGTAGTGACCGTGACGAGCCAAGCCTCTGGAGTGATCACAGACGCACGCGAATCCTCGCCTTCTTTATGCCAACGCAGCCAGACATCCTGCACCAAGTCCTCAGATTCCTGGACGGAGCCAAGCATTCGATAGCCGATGGCCATCAGCCTTGGGCGCAAGCTTGAAAAGACTATTTCAGACGATGGGGGCAAAGTCACCTCTGGGCTATTACTACTATCGCCGTTCCTGCACGCATAGCGCAGCGCCTGACCAATTGTGATGAGGCGTCAATCGAGCACCCCATCATAAAAAATGCGAGATGCTCACTGTAAAACGTCTTCCCCGCGAGGCGCGGGCGCGAGTAAAGCGAGGAGGTTGATCGATGAAGCTATGGTGTGTCTATCAAGACAGGTGCATGAAGTCACTGCACACGTCTGCTTCGTGTCGATCTCGACTGCTCCCATCATCGGGCATGGCGGCCACAAAGAAATGCCCTGACCCATCGCGCAGCCGAAATAGGCAGAGCGGCAGCGGGGCGCTGCGACAATCGCCCCATCGTTCACGAAAGATCCCCCCATGCTGCTCGACGCCGAAGAATCCCAACTTGTCCTGGTGGACTACCAGGAGCGCCTGATGCCCGTGATCCACGAGGGTGCCGCCGTGCTGGCCAATGCGCGCCGCCTGGCCCAGATCGCCCAGTTGCTGGACGTGCCCGTGTGGGGCACCGAGCAAAACCCCTCGCGCCTGGGGCCCAACGACGCGGCCCTGCGCGCCCTGTGCCGCAAGACGCTGGCAAAGATGCATTTCAGCGCCACCGAAGAGGGCCTGGGCGAGTGGCTGCGCCCGCCCGCCAAGCCCCAGGGCGGCAATGCGCGCAGCCTGCCCAAGCACTTGCAAAAGCCCCCGCAGCAGGCGCCCGAGCGCGGCGCCATCGTCATTGCGGGCTGCGAGGCCCAT
>JASLFM010000276.1 GCA_030150585.1 Acidovorax sp. | reverse complement strand
GGCTGGTTCGACCGCTGGTTCTGCAGCCCCAGCAACCACCGCGTGCACCATGCCGTGAACGACCGCTACCTCGACAAGAACTACGGCGGCATTCTGATCGTGTGGGACCGGCTCTTCGGCACCTTCGAGGACGAGGACCCGCGCGAGCGCTGCATCTACGGCACACGCGGGCTGCTGGACAGCTGGGACCCGCTGTGGGCCAATGCCCAGGTCTACGCGGGCCTGGCGCACGACAGCTGGCATGCGCGCCGCTTTGCCGACAAGCTGCGCGTGTGGCTCAAGCCTCCGGGCTGGCGCCCGGCCGACGTGGCGCAGCGCTTTCCCAAGCCCGCGTTCGACATCGCGCAGATGCGGCTGTTCAACCCACCCATGGGCAGTGCGCTGCAGGCATTCGCCGCCGTGCAGTTCGCGCTGCTGATCGCGGGCGTGTCGGCCTTTCTCTGGCAGGCCGACAGCGCGCCGCTGGCCACGAACGCTATCTGGTTCGCTGTGCTGCTGGCCTGCCAGTGGGCGCTGGGCGCGGCGATGCAAGGGCGCATCGGCCTGCTGGCGGCGCTCATGATCGAATCGGCCGCCCTGGCCACCGCCACGAGCGCGCTGGGGTTCACGCAATGGCACTGGCTGTTCAAGCCGCTGACGATGGTGATTGCTATTCTTTGGGTAGCAACCAGCGCAAATGCCACAGGCGCTGCAGGCCCATTGGACGCCAGGGCCCGTGCGTGGCTGCTGGCGGCGCTGGCGTTTTCGCTCGCGGGCGATGCCTTCCTCATCGCCGAGGGCTTCTTCATTCCCGGCCTGGTGTCATTCCTGCTCGCACACCTGGCCTACACCGCGCTGTTCCGGCGCGGCCAGCGCTGGTTTGCGCACCGTGGGGCGCTGCTCGCCACGCTCGGCATTGGCGCGGGCATGTATGCCTTCCTGTGGCAGGGGGGCTTGCCGGCCGCGCTGCGCGGCCCCGTGGCGGCCTATGTGCTGGTGATCGCGCTCATGGCCGCGCAGGCCATGGGCCGCGCCACGGTACTGCGCACGCCGGGCGCGTGGATGGTGGCCGTGGGCGCGGGCTGGTTCATGGCCAGCGACTCCCTGCTCGCCACCAACCGCTTCGTGCTGCCGCTGCCGCTGGCCCAGTTCTGGGTGCTGGCCACCTACTACGTGGCGCAGTGGCTGATCGTGGGCGGCATGCTGCGACCGCAGCAGCACGCACCCGCGTCATCACGGTAGCCGAGTGGGCTGGCTGGGGCCGAGCGGGGGCATGGTCCGCCCCACTTGGCCGATCCAGCCACCCAAGGTGGTGGGGGTCGTCACCGGAGGCGGCGGCGATACCGCCGCTGCGGGAAACAGCCAGTTCTTCAGCGCTGCGGCATAGGCGATATCGAAGCGGCCGTAGTACGACTGCCCCAGGCTGGAGCACAGGCCGTTCCCGCCATACAGCGTTCCCACCAGGGCATTGCCGCGGAAGATGCCCGACCCGCTGCTCCCGCCCTCGGTCTGGCCCTGGGTCCAGCCCACGCGGTAGAAGTTGCCGTTCGGGTCCGCAGTGCAGGAGAAGGTCGTCGAGCTGACGCTGGCGCAGGCGTGCAGCGAGGACACCGCGCCGAAGCTGATCTTCAGCAGGTCCCCCTGCGGATGGTGCAGCCCCGCCACGGCGGTGCCCAGCGCCTGGGCGCTGGCGTCCCAGCCCGCGAACATGGCGCCCGGCGGCGGTGTGTCGAGCAGCCGCAGGAAGGACGTATCCGTGCTCGCGGAGGCATACAGCAGCGTGGCGCCTCCGGTGCGGCTCATCGAACCCGCTGACAAGGTGCGGCTGCCGCAGCTCGGGGAGCGGTAGAACCAGAAGGTCTGGAGGGTCGATGCCGCCGTCTGGCTCGAAATGCAGTGGTTGGCGGTGAGGAAATAGGGCGTGCCGGAAGAATTCTGGTCATTGAGCAGGGTGCCCGTGCACAAATAGCTTTTCCCCTCCGACGTGTAGATCATGCGGGCCACGGCATTGCGCAGCGCCGCGTAGTCGCCATAGCAATTGGCGTCCAGCTCGCAGGCGCTCGATTCACCCACCTTGGGCTGCAGCACGGAGTCGCTCTCGGCCGGCAATGAGAGGTCGACGAAGAAGTGCGACACCTGCGGCACGGCCACCTGCACGCCAGCGGCAGGCGTGCCCGGGGGCAGTTCGATTTCGAGCGTGGCTTCGTCGCCGCCGGCGTCCGGCGTCCACCAGGTGCGCGCCGCATCGCCTTGGTCGCCGGCCTGCACGTTGCGGGCAATGGTCTGCAGCACGGCCTGGCCGGAGGTTTCGAAAACCGCCCCGGGCCGGTCCTGGCGGTACACGCGCAGCACCGCCTCGGGCGGAAGCTGCCCCACCAGCACCCCAAGCCGCAGCCCATGCGCGCCCGCAGCGGAAAAGCTCACGGCGGCCACCTGGCCGCCCTGGCTGGAGCGTTGCCAGCGCAGCAGCCGCTGCGTGCCGGCCAGCGAGGCCGTGGGCCCCGCATCGCGTGCCAGGCCGATCTGGCGCGGCCCCACCACCGGCGCCGCCGCTAGCGCCTTGGCCTCGGAGATGGCACCCAGTTCGACGCGCGCAGGAGGCACCGCAGCACCGCGCGCCGCCGCCCAGCCGGCAGCGGACTGCAGCGCATAGGCGGGCTGCTCGTAGGCCGGGGCGCTCAAGGCCGCCGCATGGCCCGCCGAAGCTTCCACGCCACCACCGCCGCCACAACCGGCCGCCAGGGCCGAAGCCGCCACGCACACCCAGCCCCACAGGGCCCGGCCTTTGAATCCACGCACCATCCCTTCCCTCCCTCATCCGTGCCCAGGACGCACGGCGCGCGCCAGTGTGCCATAGCGGGTGCATGGCACGCCGCCCCGGCACGCCCGCGCCTCAGCCGCCGAACAGGTCCTGGCCGCCAGCCTCGCGGGGCGCCTGCACGCCCAGGTGCCGGTACGCCGCCAGAGTCGCCACGCGCCCGCGCGGCGTGCGCTGCAGGTAGCCCTGCTGGATCAGGTAGGGCTCGATCACGTCCTCGATGGTGCCGGCCTCTTCGCCGATGCTCGCGGCGATGTTGTCCAGGCCCACGGGGCCGCCGTCGAAGCGGTGGATCACGGCTTCGAGCAGCTTGCGGTCCATCACGTCGAAGCCCTGCGGGTCCACGTCGAGCAGGGTGAGCGCGCGGTTCGCCATGTCGAGCGTGATGCGGCCGTTGCCCTTCACGTCCGCATAGTCGCGCACGCGGCGCAGCAGCCGGTTGGCGATGCGCGGCGTGCCGCGCGAGCGGCGCGCGATCTCGAAGCCGCCTTCTGCGTCGATGGGTGCGCCCAGCAACCCGGCGGAGCGCATGACAATGCGCGCCAGCTCTTCGGGTGTATAGAACTCCAGCCGCGCCACGATGCCGAAGCGGTCGCGCAGCGGGTTGGTGAGCATGCCCGCGCGGGTCGTAGCGCCCACCAGGGTGAACGGCTGCAGGTCGAGCTTGATGCTGCGTGCGGCGGGGCCTTCGCCGATCATGATGTCGATCTGGTAGTCCTCCAGCGCGGGATAGAGGATTTCCTCGACCACGGGCGAGAGGCGATGGATCTCGTCGATGAACAGCACGTCGTTGCGCTCAAGGTTGGTGAGCAGCGCCGCGAGGTCCTTGGGTTTTTCGAGCACGGGGCCGCTGGTCTGGCGCAGGTTCACGCCCAGCTCGGCCGCGATGATGTGGGAGAGCGTGGTCTTGCCCAGGCCCGGCGGGCCGAACAGCAGCACGTGGTCCAGCGCCTCCTCGCGCTTGCGTGCCGCACCGATGAAGATCTCGAGCTGCTCGCGCGCCTTGGCCTGGCCCACGTACTCCTGCAGCAGCTTGGGGCGCAGCGCGCGCTCCAGTGCCTCCTCCTGCGGCGAGGCGGGCGCAGCGGAAACCACGCGCTTGGCCGGGGCGGGGGCGAAGTCGTCGGTATGGATGCTCACGGGTTCAGCCACTGCTTGATGGAGTTGCGGTACGCCGTGTCGAAGCGGCCGTACTGGTCCAACCCCGTGGGCGCCGAGCAGCTCGACGCTCCGCCATACAGCTGCCCCACCACATAGCGCTTGCTGCCGATGGTGTAGAACAGGCCCGAGCCGCTGCTGCCCGGCTCCGTCACGCCCTGCTGCCAGCCCATGGTGAGGAAAGTGGTGCTGTCGGCGCTGCCCGCCGTGCAGCTCTCGCCCACGCAGGTGCTGAAGCCCGCGAGGCTGCCCACGCTGAGCTTTTGCAGGTCGCCGCCGGGATGGTGGACCCCTGCCAGCCCCACGCCGGCCGCGAGCGAGCCGAAGTACGAGCCCGCATAGACGATGCCCGTGGGCGGCGCGCTGTTCAGGCGCATGAACGAAGTGTCGGTCGTGGCCGTGGCGTACAGCAGCGTGGCGCCGCCCGTGCGGCGCTGGGTGGCCGGATTCACGGCCTGGGAATTGCACGCGGCCGAGCGGTAGAACCAGTCGGTGATCAGCGTCGAGGCCTCGGCCTGGGTGGAGATGCAATGGTTGGCGGAGAGGAAGTACGGCGTGCCGCTGGAGGCCATGTCGTTGAGCAGCGTGCCCGTGCACAGGTAGGACTTGCCGTTGCTCACGTACGTCATGCGCGCCGTGGAGCGGCTCTGGTCCAGGTACTCGGGCCGGCAGCTCACATCGATCTCGCAGCTGCCCGCCTCGCCCACCTTGGCAAAGCCCTGGGCATGCGCCTCATCCGGGGCAATCACGTAGTGCGACACGCTCGGCACGGCGACTTGCACGCTGGACGTGGCCGCCGCGTTGGGAATCTCGATTTCCAGCGTGGTTTCGGCGCCGCCGAAGTCGGGGCTCCAGTAGGTGCGGGCCGCCGCATCGGGCGTGCCGGCCTGCAGGTTGCGCTGCACGGTATCCAGCACCTCCTGGCCCGAGACCTCCACCACCTCCGGGCCGCCCTGCGCATAAAAGCGCAGCACGGCGCCGGCGGGCAGGGCGCGCACGAGCACGCCCAGGCGCAGGCCCTTGGCGCCCTCGGAGTCGATGCTCAGCGCCGCCACGCGCGTGCCGCGCCCCGTGTCGGCCCAGCGCAGGCGCGCGGACACGGCGGCCGGGTCGGCTGCGTCAGGCACGTCGCGCGCCACGCCGATCTGTGGCGCCGCACCACCCGGCGTCGAAGACAGCGGCGGCAGCGCACCGCCCGTCACCGGCCCCAGCGCCAGGTGCAGCACGGACGCGCCGGACGCCAGGGCGCGCGGCCCGGCAGCTTGCGCTGCCTCGGCCACGGGAGCGGACTTGCCCGCACTCGGGTCGTAGGGTTCGATGCGCTCGACGGGGACCGGCGCAGGGGCGGGAGCCGGAGCGGGCGTGCCGCCGCCCCCGCCGCCGCACCCTGCCAGTGCCGCGCCAGCGGCCACGGCTGCCGCGAGCCGGGTCAAATATGCCATTTGCGATGCATTCATGAGAGCCTCACTTCGCCAGGGCCTTGAGCGCGAGCTTGATGCCTTCGCTCACGCCCACGTCGGCCGGCAGCGCCTTGAGCGCTGCGGCGGCCTCCTTGTCGTTGTAGCCCAGTGCCAGCAGGGCCTGCAGGATATCAGCCTGGGCCTCGCTGCCGGCGTGGGCACGGGCGCCAATGTCGGCGCCGAGCTTGCCCTTGAGCTCCAGCAGCAGGCGCTCGGCCGTCTTCTTGCCGATGCCGGGTACCTTCACGAGGCGCCCCGCCTCCTGCAGCGAAACAGCCTGCGCCAGATCGGCCACGCCCAGCCCCGAGAGGATGGACAGCGCCGTGCGCGGCCCCACGCCGCTGATCTTGATGAGTTCGCGGAACGCCTGGCGTTCCCCGTGCGTGCCGAAGCCGTAGAGCAGCTGCGCGTCCTCGCGCACGATGAACTGGGTGAGCAGGGCCACCTTCTCGCCCACGGCGGGCAGGTTGTAGAAGGTGTTCATGCTGACCTGCACCTCGTAGCCCACCCCGTGGCAGTCCAGCAGCACCTCGGGGGGGTTCTTTTCCAGCAGCGTGCCGGTCAATTTGCCTATCATGCGAATCCTCTGCCGCGCGTGCAGCGGCGATCCACGGAATTATCAGCGTGATCCTGCGCCACACTTTTACACCCCACAACAATCTGCGCCTGACCCACCTGTGCGGCCCTGCCGACGTGCATCTGCGCACCATCGAATCGGCGCTGCAGGTCTCCATCGCGCACCGGCACGAGCAGTTCAAGGTCGACGGCCCCAAGGCCCGCGCCACCCAGGCCCTGGAGCTGCTGCAGGCCCTCTACGAAATGGCGGAGCGCCCCCTCCGCGAGGAACAGCTGCAGCTCATGCTTGCGGGCGACAGCGCCATGGTGGAGGCCGAGGACGGCGCCATCGTGCTGCACACGCGCCGCGCCGACCTGCGTGCGCGCACGCCCACGCAAAGCGTGTACCTCGACAACATCGCCACCCACGACATCACCTTCGGCATCGGCCCCGCGGGCACCGGCAAGACCTACCTGGCCGTGGCCTGCGCCGTCGATGCGCTCGAGCGCAGCAGCGTGCAGCGCATCGTGCTCACGCGCCCTGCGGTCGAGGCCGGCGAGCGCCTGGGCTTTCTGCCCGGCGACCTCACGCAGAAGGTGGACCCCTACCTGCGCCCGCTCTACGACGCGCTGTACGACCTCATGGGTTTCGATCGCGTGCAGAAGGCCTTCGAGCGAAACGCGCTTGAAATCGCGCCGCTGGCCTTCATGCGCGGGCGCACGCTCAACAATGCCTTCGTGATCCTCGACGAGGCGCAGAACACCACGCCCGAGCAGATGAAGATGTTCCTCACGCGCATCGGCTTCGGCGCCAAGGCCGTGGTCACGGGCGACGTGAGCCAGATCGACCTGCCCAAGGGGTCGCTCAGCGGCCTGATCGACGCCGAGCGCGTGCTCAAGCGCGTCAAGGGCATCGCCGTCACCCGCTTCACCAGCGCCGACGTGGTCCGCCACCCGCTCGTGGCGCGCATCGTCGATGCGTACGACGCGCAGCGCAAGCGCAGCGAGAATTCCTGATTTGATAGCTACTGGCGCTTACCCCTAGGGCGCTGGAGGCCCATATGGCTTTGAACCAACTCACACTCTCCCTGCAATTCGCCCGCGACGCCACGGCCGACATGGCCGCGCACCGCGCCGCGCTGCCCCGCCACAAGGTCGCGCGCTGGATCCGCCACGCGCTGGCCGTGGACGCCGAAATCACCGTGCGCATCGTGGGCGCCGAAGAAGGCCGGCAGCTCAACCGCGAGTTCCGCCACAAGGACTACGCCACCAACGTGCTCACCTTCGACTACCAGCAGGCGCCCACGGCCGTGGCCGACCTCGTGCTCTGCGCCCCTGTGGTCGAGCGCGAGGCACGCGAGCAGAACAAGACGCTGGAGGAACACTACGCCCACCTGCTCGTGCACGGCACGCTGCATGCGCAAGGCTGGGACCACGAGACCAGTGCCGAGGACGCCGACGAGATGGAGGCGTACGAGACCGAGATCATGCAAGAACTGGGCTACGCCGACCCCTACGCTCCCTAAAAACACTGCAACCCGGCGCGCACTCAATCCGGTGCTGCACCCGGCCTAAGATCGGTCCCCATGTCCGACCTCGCCCTGCTCCTGGCCGCGGCCTTCGTCGCCGGCGCCCTCAATGCCGTCGCCGGAGGCGGCAGCTTCCTCACGCTGCCCGCGCTGGTCTTCACCGGCGTGCCGCCCGTGGCCGCCAACGCGACCGGCACCGTGGCCCTGTTGCCCGGCTACATGGCCGGGGCCTGGGGCTTCCGTGAAGACATGCAGCCGCCCCCCGGCCTGT
>JASLFM010000273.1 GCA_030150585.1 Acidovorax sp. | reverse complement strand
CTACACGGAGGTTTGGAAGTGGGTGGGCGGATCAGGGTCAAGTGCTGGCTCCGTGCCCAAGGCGGTATCAAGTGGAGTGTCCCCTGGTGGTCCTCCACCTGCACCTCTGTTGAGCACCCCGGCAACGCAAGGCCAGCCGGCCATCCCTGCCAAGGCAGCCTATTGGGACTACCACCCGGGGTGGAACGCGGGCGCGATGTCGCTGGCATTCATCTCGGGCGACGGCCAGGCCACGTTCCGCGCGGGCGCTTCCAACGCTGGGACCATCTGCGGCCTGAACAGTCATGAAGATCCACTGCGCTACAACGGCGAAAGCATCTGCTTTGGTTGGTATCTGGCCCGCGGCACCGCCAAGGTGATCGAGCGCGGCAGCTTTCAGACCGGAACCTACCCGTATACCGGAGAAACGGTGTTCGGAATCAAGCGTGTTGGCAACAAGGTCACGTACTGGGTGGACGGCGTGCTGGCACACACGTCGGCCCTGGGCGGCGGCACAGAACCGCTGTGGCTGCAGGCGGCGCTGTATGCGGGCGATGATGAGGTGTTCGACCCAGTGCTGGGGCCGGTGGGCTCGGAGCCCGTATCGGGAGCGCTATCGCTTGCGCTGCCGCCTGGCTGCCTGTTTGCCGCTGACAGCGGCAGCGCGCGGCTGCGCCTCGCCTTGCCTGGGCCCGTGCTGGCGCTGGGCCTGCCATACGGCCACGGCGTACTGCGCCTGCGCCTGCCACCTTCGGCCGTGACCTTCCGAAAAGGCCTGGGCGGCGTGCTGCGCTTGAAGCTGCCGCAGGCGGCCGTTTCCGGCCGGCCCGGTGGCCTTGCGGCGCCGTCGTTCGCAACGCTGAATCTCGTGCTGCCGCCCGCCGTGCCGACGCTGTATGGACTGACGGGGGCCGTGGGGGAACTGGCGCTGGAATTGCCGCTTCCGAACGTGGTCGTGGCGGACAAGCCGCTGGGGCGTCTCAAGGCCACGCTTCCCGCGCTGCGCATGCGCGGGCGCTCCTGGCCCCGCGGTGAACTGCCGGGCGGCGCTGGTGTGCTGGTGATCGGCGGAGTGGCGGCGCCATTCGGCATCGTCACCTTGCCCACCAAGCCCATGAAGGCTGTCCTTTCCGGCCACGCCAATCCCTACACCGAGGTGACGCTGAGCACGGCCAAGATGACCCTGCTCTCGGGTGGAAGCATCGATGTGCTGGCCGACGCCACGCTTGCCACTGTGCCCATGACCCTGTTGATGGGCGGAGGCCTGAGCGTGCTGGCAGGGCTGAACGAAGTGTTCGCCATGACCATCACAGGCGGCAAGTCCGGCGGCACCACGCAGTACGAGAACTATCCATTCAACAGCTTCGCCAGGATCGGCGGCCACTATTACGGCGCATCCGAGGGCGGGCTGTTCCTGCTCGAAGGCGATGACGACGATGGCCAGCCCATCGAGGCCTCTTTCGGCCTGGGCCAGCTCGACTTCGGCAGCCCGCAGATTAAGACCGTCACCTACTGCTACCTGGGCGCGGCGGCGGGCGCGATGCGCTTGGAAGTGCAGGCGCTGCTGAACGGCGGACCGGCAACGTTCCGCTACCCGGCGCGCGGGCACGGCCGCAGCATGCGCGAGCTGCGCTTCGACCTGGGCCGGGGGCTGCGCAGCAGCTACGTGATGCCCACCTTTTACAACTGCGGCGGCAGCGCCTTCGATGTGGATGCCGTGCGCTTTCTGGTCGCCGAGTCGGCGCGGAGGATTTGAACATGACCATCGTCACCATCCCGGATGGCGTCACCGGACCGGCGCTGCAGACGACGCAGATCATCAACGCGAAGTGGGACAACGCCGTGGGCTGGTTCAACGAAGCCATCGGCTTTGGCAACACGGCACTGTCCGTGATCGGCACGGCTCCGACCATCAACAGTCCGCAGGTAGACCGTGGAGGCATCATCCTGCCAGGCCCACCGAGCCTGGCATTCGATGACCCGAATGCTGCGTTGGCGTACTTCAACTCCACGAACAGCGAGCTGTCGGCGCGCATTGACCAGGCGTTCAGGGACATCCTGGGCATCGCGTTCCCGGACATGGCCGTCATGGGCGCGGCGCTGGCGTGGTGCAAGCGCGCGCTGACGACGGGGGGAACTGGCATCAACCCAGCCGTGGAGGCCGCGCTGTGGGAGCGCGGGCGCGCGCGCATCGCCAAGCAGGCCCAGCAGGACATGGCCAGCATGCAGGAGCGCTATGCCCGCGCCGGATGGCCGCTACCGCCCGGCGCAATGCTGCACGAAACGGCAACGATCCGCCAAGACAGTCGCGACAAGTTGGCAGAGGCCAATCGCGACATTGCGATCAAGTCCTTCGAGACGGAAGTGGAGAACGTGCGTCTGGCCGTCAAGACCGTGGGCGACATGTTTTCGCAGGCGCTGGGCGCTGTGGGTGACTACGTCAAGACGGTGATGTTGGGGCCGCAGGTGTCCATGCAACTTGCCACGTCCATGGCGGGCCTGAAGAACGAGGCCGCCCGCACGCTGGTGAGCCTGTACCAGGCGCAGAGCGCGGCGCTCGACCCGATCGTGCGCCTGAACGTCACCGACGCGGAGCTCAAGGAGCGCGCCAGTGAGGCTAACTCGAGGGCCAAGACTGAGGCCGCGCAGCTCCGCGTTCAGACCGTGCTGTCGAACGTCAAGATGGTCGGAGACGCCGCAGCGGCAAGCCTGAATGGCATCGGTGCTTCGGTGGGCAACACCATGTCGTCCAGCGTCGTCCTGTGACCCCCGTATAGGGTTTGGCGCGCGGCGCGCGCGCCGGGACACTGGCGCGCATGTCCAATCCGGTTCAAGACTGCCTCGACATCTACCAGGGCGCTACGTTCCGCGTGCCCCTGGTGCGCATGACCATCCCCTATGCCGCGCGGGAAGAGTGCGGCCGGTATGTCAATGCAGAAACGGGCGCCCTGGTGCCGCCGTCCGACATGCACGCTGAGGATTACACGGGCTGCAGCGCGCGCATGCAGATGCGGGTCGATGTGTGCGGCGGGCCGGTGCTCATCGAGCTGAGCACGGCCAATGGGGGTATCGAATTGGCCGGCGACACCATGTGGCTGGTTCTCGAAGTGGGGCAGGTGGCAGACCTCTTCGTGGCCGCAAAAGCCGCTGGCGTCGCGCACCTGATAGGCCATGTCGAGGTGACGCGGCCCGACGGCAGCGTGGAGCGCCAGTACGAGCTGACGTTCCACCTGCATTGCGGGGGCAACCAGTGACCACGATCGCTGCCGCTCCGAACCCCACGCCTATTGTCCAGAGGGCAGTGGAGACGGTCGTCGTGACAGTACAGGACCGGACGCCGCTCGTGCGGCAACGGCCGGTGTCGCGCACAGTGGTGGTCACGCGGGGGGTACCCGGGCCGCAGGGCAGGCCAGGGGAACCCGGTCCAGCAGGCGGCGCAGCGCTACAGCGCCAGGCCGGTGAACCGCTCTCTGCGCTGCGCGTGGTCTGGGAGGACGAGCACGGCTATGCCCGCGTCCTCGA
>JASLFM010000272.1 GCA_030150585.1 Acidovorax sp. | reverse complement strand
GGGGATTCATCATGCTGAGCCGCACTGCCGATCATTTGTTCTGGATGTCCCGCTACACCGAGCGGGCCGAAAAGGCCGCCGCAGGCGGACTTTCACCACAATACCGCGTGCGCGCGCAGCGCGTGCGGGGTTCTCTGCCCGCCCATGCCAAGGAGGCCGCATGCTGAGCCGTACTGCCGACCATCTGTTCTGGATGTCCCGCTATACCGAGCGGGCCGAGAACACCGCCCGCATGCTGAATGTGGCCTACGAGACCTCGCTGCTGCCGCAATCGGCCGACATGGCCGAGGAAAGCCTGCTGGGCCTGCTGTCCATCAGCGAGCTGATCCCCGCCTACACCCAGCGCCATGGCCAGGTCACGCGCGACGGGGTGCTGGAGTTCATGGTGCGCGACGGCAGCAACTCGTCGTCCATCCTGTCGTGCCTGCGTGCCGCGCGCGAGAATGCGCGTGCCGTGCGCGGCGCGCTCACCACCGAGGTGTGGGAGACGCAGAACACCACCTGGCTGGTGCTGCAGCGCTACCTGAACGAGAAGCGCTTCGACGCCGACCCAGGTCAGTTCCTCGAATGGGTCAAGCACCGCTCGCACGTGTCGCGCGGGGTGACGGCGGGCACCATGCTGCAGGACGAGGCCTACCACTTCCTGCGCCTGGGCACCTTCCTGGAGCGGGCCGACAACACGGCGCGGCTGCTCGATGTGAAGTTCCATGCCGTCAACAGCGACTTCCACGGCTCGGCGCGCGGGCGCGGGCCGCAGGAGTTCGACTTCTACCACTGGAGCGCGATCCTGCGCAGCGTCTCGGCGTTCGAGATCTACCGCAAGGTCTACCGCGACGTGATCACGCCCGAGCGCGTGGCCGACCTGCTGATCCTGCGCCGCGACATGCCACGCTCGCTGCATGCGAGCCTGCACGAGGTGGTGGAGAACCTTGCCGCAGTCGCCAACGACCAGTCGGGTGAGACCCAGCGCAAGGCGGGCCGCCTGCTGGCCGACCTGCGCTACGGCCGCATCGACGAGATCCTCGCCACGGGGCTGCACGCCTACCTCACGCAGTTCCTCGACCGTGTGAACGAGCTGGGCGCGTGCATCAGCCGGGACTTTCTGGTGCCCGTGCTGCACTGAGAAAGCGTCAGGGCCGGGCCGCGCGCGGCGTGGCGTCCTTCCGCGCCGTGTCGCAGGATGGGGCGACTGCCGGGTGCGCTGAAGGGGGCAGGCCGTACGAGCGCAGCATCGCGGCCTCAAGCTCGCCCGATGCGCGCGCGCATTGCAGCTCGGCAATCACCTCGGCGCGGGTTCGCTCTGGCAGGGCCGCAGGCGCAGTGGGTGCTGAGGGCGGGGTTTGGGGCTGGGCCAAGGCGCTGGTGGCTGCCGCCGAGAGCAGCAGCGCGGCCACCGCGAGGCGAGCGCGGGTTGAAGGGGTGTGGTGGGGCAGATTGTGCAAGGCGTTCATGATGGGTCTCTCCGGATGGGATTGCCGGCGGCACCGTGCCGTCCGTGGCGCCACTGTGCCGGCGCACGCTGGGCGGTCACAGCGGATTGCGACGAATCGACGGTTGGTGGCCGCCAAAGGCCGTGGGCGGTCGCGAGCATGGCGCGCGAAGGGGGCCTGACACCCCGGTGCCAGCGGGCCCAGCACGTTTTGCGCAATCGGAGCAAAATACAGGGTTTTCCCGAGCGCCGTGCCTGGCACGGGCTGTCTCGCAGAGTGAAACCTTCCATGTCCACCCCGTCACGCAATGCCCTGATCGACACGGTCAAGGGGGCGGCCTGCGCCACCATCGTCGCCCACCACCTCGCGTTCTACGGCCCCATGTCAGATACGGCCCATGGGCTTGCACCGGGGCTGATCGACTGGCTGTACGAATATGGGCGCATGGCGGTACAGGTGTTTCTGGCGCTGGGCGGCTACCTCGCGGCGGCCAGCCTGGCGCCCGAGGGCGTGGCGCGCTTCGACAGCGCGGCACAGCAGATTGGGCGGCGCTTCGTGCGGCTGGTGATTCCCTATGCCGTGGCCCTGCTCGTGGCTGTGCTTGCCGCGGCGGCTGTGCGGCCCTTCATGGACCATCCCTCGGTGCCCGGTGACCCGAGCCTGGGCCAGCTTGTGGCCAACGCGCTGCTGCTGCAGGACATCGTGGGCGCCGAGGCGCTCTCCGCAGGCGTATGGTACGTGGCCATTGATTTCCAATTGTTCGCGCTCGCGGCGCTGCTGTTCGCCTCGCTGCACCGCGCACCCGCGTGGGCCAGGGGCCTCGGGCCGGTGCTGGTCGCGGCGGGGGGCGCGCTGTCGCTGCTGGTGCTCAACCGCATGCCGGGGCAGGATATGTGGGGCTGGTACTTCTGGGGCTCCTACAGCCTCGGCATGCTGGCCTTCTGGGCGGGGCGTGCACGCCAGCCCTGGGGCTGGAGCCTGTGCCTGGCCGCGCTCGGTGTGTTCGCGTTGTGGATCGAGTTCCGCACGCGCATCGCCGTGGCGCTGGCAACGGCCCTGCTGCTGGTGCTAGCCAAGCGCAGCGGCATGTTGCGCGAATGGCAGGGCGTGCCGTGGCTGCAGCGCCTGGGGCAGATGTCGTATTCGGTGTTCCTCGTGCACTTCTCGGTGTGCCTGCTCGTGAACGCCGTGGTCAGCCACCTCTGGCCCGAAGAGCCCGTGCCGAATGCGTTGGGCATGGTGCTGGCTTTCGTGCTGTCCATCGCCGCGGGGCGCCAGCTCTACCTGCGCGTGGAACGCCACGTGCCTTCGTGGAGCCTGGCGCTGCGCTGGCAGGCTGGGCTGGTGGGCACGGGGCTGCTGGTGGCGCTGGCGGGCAGCCGGTTCTAAAGCCGCCGGCTCAGCGGTGCAGTTCGCCCGCGCTCTCGGGCTGGTACACGATCTCCTTGACGCGCACCGTCATGGGTTTGCCGCCGGGGCCGGGCCAGGCCAGCTCGTCGCCCACCGACAGGCCCAGCAGCGCGCAGCCCACGGGCGCGAAGATGGAGACGCGGTCGGCGCTGCCATCCATGTCACGCGGGTAGACCAAGGTCAGGCAGAACTCCTTGCCGGTTTCGGCGATGGTGAACTTCACCGTGGAGTTCATCGTCACCACGTTGGGCGGAATCTGCTCGGGCGGCAGCACGTCGGCGCGGTCCAGTTCGGCCTGCAGCTCGGCCTTGCCCGGGAAGGCACTGGCCGGAATGGCCGCGAGCAGGGCCTCAATGCGGTCCAGATCCAGAGACGACAGGATGATTTGGGGCTTGCGAACCATGGGACTACCTCGGTGATGGATGCGAAAGGCGGGGACTGTAGCGGATCGCCAATCTCGCACTGCAGCGCATGGTTTAGCCAGTGGCACGGTTTGGTTGAAAACTGTATATTCATACAGTTGTTTGTCCGCTTCAGAGGCCCGCCATGCCGGAGTACCACGTGCCATTGCAAGCCATCAAGGGTCGGGGCGCGGCCACGCAGATGGCGCACCGCTTCGTGCGCGACGAGCGCACGGCGTTCGACGACGGCTGGGGCCCGGGCTGGGACGAAGCCGGGCTCGCGCCCCCCGCGCCGCAGGCCACGCAGGTGGTGTTCGAGACGGCGCGCAGCGCCATCAACACCGTCGAGTCGCCCGACATCTTCTTCGAGCATTCGATCAACCCCTACCGGGGCTGCGAGCATGGCTGCGTCTACTGCTACGCGCGCCCCACGCACAGCTACCTGAACCTCTCGCCGGGGCTCGACTTCGAGACCCATATCGTGGCCAAGCACAACATTGCAGAGGTGCTGCGCGAGGAACTGCTGCGCCCCGGCCACGTGCCGCGGCTGCTCAACATCGGCTCGGCCACCGACTGCTACCAGCCCTTGGAGCGCGAACTGCGGCTCACGCGCGGCCTCATCGAGGTGCTGGGCACGGCGCGGCATCCGTTCACCCTCATCACCAAGGGCAGCGGCGTGGAGCGCGACCTGGACTGGCTGGCGCCGCTGGCCCGGGCGCGGCTGGCCGCCGTGTACGTGACCCTCACCACGCTCGACGCGCCGCTCGCGCGTATCCTGGAGCCGCGCGCGGCCGCGCCGCACCGGCGCCTGCGCACCATCCGCACGCTGGCGGAGGCCGGCGTGCCCGTGGGCGTGAGCGTGGCGCCACAGATCCCGTTCATCAACGAGGACATGGAGCAGGTGCTCGAGGCGGCCCGGGCGGCCGGTGCGCGCAGCGCGTTCTACACCGTGCTGCGCCTGCCCTGGGAGGTGCGCGACTTGTTCCAGCAATGGCTGCAGGTGCACTACCCGCAGCGTGCGCAGCGCGTGATGGCGCGCGTGCACGACATGCGTGGCGGCAAGGACTACGACGCGCGTTTCGGCACCCGCATGCGCGGGGAAGGGGCCTGGGCCGAGTTGCTGCGCCAGCGCTTCCAGCTGGCATGCCGGCGCCTGGGGCTCGACCGGCAGCGCGAGCCGCTGGACCTCGCGCAGTTCCGGCCCGCGGCGCTGCGCGGGCAGGCGGGCCTTTTCGACTGATCAGCGGGCGTGGGCACGCAGGGTGGCTGTACGCGAAAAGCATGCCGCCACGGAGGCGCCGGTGGTGGACGACTTGCTGGCTGGGCTCGCCCATCTCATGGGGGTGGACTGGCGAGGTGGAAGAGGTTGGCAGCCTTCGCCCACATCTTGGCAGATGTGAGGTCGCTACTTCGCGCCCCGGCAGGGGGCGAAAATGTCGAGTTCCGGCCGGTACGCGCTGGTGTGCACGTCCATCAGCCCCAGCACCGAGTGGAAGTAGTTGTCGTGCGAGATGCGCTGCTCGGCCAGCTCGCGCTGCAGGCAGGCCGTGGACACATGGGTGCGCGCCTGCATGGCGGGCGAGAGCCAGTTGATCCAGGGCACGCGCTTTTGCTCGTCGGGCGCAAAGGCGTAGGGCAGGCCGTGCAGGTAGATGTTGTTCTCGCCCAGGGATTCACCGTGGTCTGCTACGTAAATCATAGCTGTAGACGCATATGGAGAGGGCGCTTGAAGCCACTTGATCGTGGAGTCAAGCATCAGGTCGGTGGCGACGATGCTGTTGTCGTAGGCGTTCACCACCTGCTCGCGCGTGCACTGTTGCAGCGCGTTGGTCGTGCATTCGGGCAGGAAGCGCTTTTGCGCCGGCAGCGAACGCTTGGCGTAGGCGGGCCCGTGGCTGCCCATCTGGTGGAGCACGACCACCACGCCGCGCGCGCGCCGCTCGGCAGGCAGCGCCGCGATGCGCGCACCGAGGTCCTTGAGCATGATCGGGTCCTGGCATTCGCCGCCAGGGCACCATTGCGGGTCGGCCAGCGCGGTGGTGCTGATCTCGGTCACGCGGTCGCACACGCCCTTGCAGCCCGCCTGGTTGTCCACCCACAGCACGGCCAGGCCCGCGTGCTGCAGCACATCGAGCAGGCCCTCGTAATTGGTCTTGCGGCCGTCGAAATCCGAGCGGCCCAGGTGCGAGAACATGCAGGGCACCGAGGCGGCCGTGCTCGTGCCGCACGACCAGGCGTTGCGTGCGCTCGCAAGGTCGCTGCGCGCCGACAGCAGTGGCGTGGTGGGACGTTCGTAGCCATTGAGACCGAAGTTGCTGCTGCGCCCCGTTTCGCCAAGCACGAGCACCAGCAGCGGTGGCTGCGTCTGGTTGGCATAGCTTGCACCCAACTGAGCGTCGCGGCCCAGGGGGGCGATCGTGCCGGTGTCCATGCGCATCGGCTTGGTAGCGAGATCAAGGACCGCGTACACGCTGTTGAGCGGGTTGATGAGGTAGCGCAACTGCGTGTGGTTGCGCATGGTGGAGGCGAAGTCCTGGAACACCAGCAGCAAGCTGCCCGCCGCCACGGCCAGGGCCGCCATGATGACCAGGAGGCCGTGCCCAAAATGGCGCCAGAAGCCCAGCCTGCGCACAGGACGGCGCAGGATCCACCACAGCGGGGGCGCGGCCAGGACCAGCAGGGCGGCGGCCATGCGCCAGTTGAGCAGGTCGCCGGCTTCGCGCGGGTCGGTCTGCATCACGTTCACGAGCATGGTGGAGTCGATGACGATGCCGTAGCTCAGCATGAAATAGGCGCCCACGCTCGCCGCGATGACCATGAGGGCGAGCACGGGCTTGAGCAGCCGGCCCCAGGCCAGCAGGCCGATCACGGCCACGTTCGCGGCCGCGATGAGGGCCATGAAGGCCAGGGCGAACCCCCAGCCGCGCAGCCCATGCACGTCGGGCAGCCCCGCAAGGGCGCGCCACAGCGGCGCATTGCATGCGGTGGCCAGCCACAGGCCCACGAGCACCACGAGCCAGGCGGGGTGCGAGGGGCGGGGGGCTGTGGGGGGCTGGAATTCGGAGCCGGCGCGCGGGCGGCGGCGCTGCAGGAAAGCGTGCATGGCGAGCGGTATTCTAGGCAGCCCAGGCTTAAACCGCCGTGAATGCGCCGCCAATGCCCTTACAGCGCCGCGGCATGGTGCCGCAGATGGTCTTCCATGAAGCTCTGGATGAAGTAGTAACCGTGGTCATAGCCCACATGGCGGCGCAGCGTGAGCGGCTGGCCCGCCTGCGCACAGGCGGCCTCGAACGCCTCGGGGAGCAGCTGCCGCTCGGCCAGGAATTTGTCTGCCAGCCCCTGGTCGACGAGGATACCCTGCGGGTAGGGGGCGCGGGCCTGTGCTGCCATGAGCGCGCTTGCATCGTGGGCCGCCCAGGCCGTGCGGTCGGCGCCGAGGTAGCCGCTGAAGGCTTTTTCGCCCCAGGCGCAGCGCGTGGGTGCGGCGATGGGGGCGAATGCCGACAGGCTGCGAAAGCGCCCTGGGTGGCGCAGCGCCAGGGTCAGCGCGCCGTGGCCGCCCATGGAGTGGCCGAAGATGCCCAGGCGCTGCCCGTCGACGGGCAGCCCGGCCTCGACCAGCGGCAGCAGCTCGCGCAGCAGGTAGCTTTCCATGCGCCAGTGGGTGCTCCATGGGGCCTGCGTCGCGTCGAGGTAGAAGCCCGCGCCCACGCCGAAGTCCCAGGCGTCTGACTCGCCGGGCACGCCCGCGCCGCGCGGGCTGGTGTCGGGGGCAATGAGGGCGAGGTTCAACTCGGCCGCCAGGCGCTGGGCGCCCGCCTTGATGGGGAATGTTTCTTCGGTGCAGGTCAGGCCCGCCAGGTAGAGCAGGGCGGGCACCTTCTCGCCGGCCACGGCCCGGGGCGGCAGGTAGACGGAGAACTTCATGGGCAGGCCGATTTCGCGCGAGGCGTGGCCGTAGAAGCGCTGCACGCCGCCGTGGCTGGCGTGGGCGCTCAGGAGTTCCAGGGTGCTGGCAGCCATCTCGAGCTCAATCGGCGTAGTGGACCACGCTGCGGATCGACTGGCCCGCGTGCATCAGGTCGAAGGCCTCGTTGATATCCGCGAGGCCCATGGTGTGGGTCACGAAGGGCGCGAGCTGGATCTTGCCGGCCATGGCGTCTTCGACCATGCCGGGCAGCTGGCTGCGGCCCTTGACGCCACCAAAGGCCGTGCCCAGCCACTTGCGGCCCGTCACGAGCTGGAAGGGGCGCGTGGATATTTCCTGGCCCGCGCCGGCCACGCCGATGATCACGCTCTGGCCCCAGCCGCGGTGCGCGCACTCGAGCGCGGCGCGCATCACGTTGACGTTACCGATGCATTCGAAGCTATGGTCCACGCCCCAGCCGGTCATCTCCACGATCACTTGCTGGATGGGTTTGTCGTGGTCCTTGGGGTTCACGCAGTCGGTGGCGCCGAAGGTGCGGGCCAGGTCGAACTTGGCCGGGTTGGTGTCGATGGCGATGATGCGGCCCGCCTGAGCCATCTGCGCGCCCTGGATCACGGCCAGGCCGATGCCGCCCAGGCCGAACACGGCCACGGTGTCGCCCGGCTGTACCTTGGCGGTGTTCTTCACGGCGCCCAGGCCCGTGGTCACGCCGCAGCCCAGCAGGCAGACCTGCTCGGGGTTGGCATCGGGGTGGATCTTGGCGAGCGATACCTCGGCCACCACGGTGTATTCGCTGAACGTGGAGCAGCCCATGTAGTGGTACACGGGCTGGCCGTTGTACGAGAAGCGCGTGGTGCCGTCGGGCATCACGCCCTTGCCCTGGGTGGCGCGCACGGCCACGCACAGGTTGGTCTTGCCGCTCTTGCAGAACAGGCATTCGCCGCATTCGGCAGTGTAGAGCGGGATCACGTGGTCGCCGGGCTTCACGCTTGTGACGCCCTCGCCCACCTCCACGACGATGCCCGCCCCCTCGTGGCCGAGCACGGCGGGAAACAGGCCCTCGGGGTCGTCCCCGCTCAGCGTGAAGGCGTCGGTGTGGCACACGCCCGTGTGCGTGATCTTGACCAGAACCTCGCCCTTCTTTGGCGGGGCCACGTCGATCTCGACGATTTGCAGCGGTTCTCCGGCCTTGAAGGCGACGGCGGCGCGGGATTTCATTGGGAGTACTCCTTGAATGATGGCGTCAGGCCGCGCTTTTTTCGAAGGGCGAGCGGATGTCGGCCAAAAACTTCTGCGTGCGCGGGTGCTGCGGGTGGTTGAAGAATTCGTGCGGCGTGGCGCGCTCCAGTATGGCGCCGGCGTCCATGAAGACGACGCGGTCGGCCACTTCGCGGGCAAAGCCCATTTCGTGCGTGACGCAGACCATGGTCATGCCGTCCTTGGCGAGATCGCGCATCACCAGCAGCACTTCGCCGACCATCTCGGGGTCGAGTGCGCTCGTGGGTTCGTCGAACAGGATGACCGGTGGCTTGAGCGTGAGCGCCCGCGCAATCGCCACGCGCTGCTGCTGGCCGCCCGAGAGCTGGCTCGGAATCGCCTGCGCCTTGTGCGCCAGGCCCACGCGCTCGAGCAGCGCCATGGCGCGCTCGCGGGCTTCTGCAGGTGTGAGCTTCTTGAGCCGCACGGCGGCCAGCGTGCAGTTCTCCAGCACCGTGAGGTGTGGAAACAGGTTGAATTGCTGGAACACGAAGCCGATGCCCGCACGCAGCGCATTCACGTCCAGCTTCGGGTCGTGCACGTTCTGCCCGTCGAGCAGGATCTGGCCGCCCTGGATCTCTTCGAGGCGGTTGATGGTGCGGATCAGCGTGGACTTGCCCGAGCCCGAGGGACCGCAGACCACGACGACCTCGCCGCTGGCGATGGTCTCGTTCACATCCACCAGCGCGTGGTAGTCACCGTACCACTTGTTGACGTTTTGGAGTTCGATCATGCGGCGACCTTTGCATTGGCGGTGACAGGGCCGCCCAGGCCCTGGCGTGCGAGCCGCTTTTCCATCCATTGCGCGAAGCGCGACAGGCCGAAGCACAGCACGAAGTAGGTGAACCCCAGGATGCCGAAGACCTCGGCCGGCTTGGTGAACACTAGGGTGTTGATCTGGTTGGCGATGAAGCTCACCTCGGTCAGGCCGATGATGTAGCCCAGCGAGGTTTCCTTGATCGTCGAGATGAACTGGTTGACCAGCGAAGGCAGCGCGTTGCGCAGCGCCTGCGGCAGCACCACGCTGCGCATGGCCTGGAGGTAGGGCAGGCCCAGCGAGCGCGCGCATTCCATCTGCCCCTTGGGCAGGCCCTGGATGCCCGCGCGCACGATCTCGGCGAGGTAGGCGGCGTCGAACACCACCAACGCGATCAGCATGGTCCAGAACTGGTTGGTCTTCACGCCCGTGATGCTGGGCAGGAAAAAGTAGGCCCAGAACACCACCATCAGCAGTGGCATGCCACGCACCAGGTAGATGAAGCCGGTGACCGGCATGCGCAGCCAGCCCCAGGGCGAAACGCGCATGAGCCCGAAGACCAGGCCCAGCGGCAGCGACAGCAGCAGGCCCAGCGCCGCGAGGACCAGCGTGAGTGCCAGTCCGCCCAGCGGTCCGCTGGGGTATTGCCCGATCAGGAAGTACAGCCAGTATTGTTGGATGAGTTCCAGCATGGCCGCGCCTTACATGGTGCGCACCGGAAAGCGGTGCTGGAACCAGCTCGCGAGGCCGGTGATGGCGAGCGACACGGTCAGGTAGGCCACGCTGGCGAAGGCAAAGGCCTCGAAGCTGCGGAACGACTGGCTTTCCACCTGGCCGGCCTGGTACATCATCTCGGCCGCGCCGATCACCGTGGCGATCGAGGTGCCCTTCCACAGGTTCAGCGTCTGCGAGATCAGCGGCGGTACCGTGAGCCGGAAGGCCTGGGGCAGGATCACCAGGCGCATGGCGCTCAGGTAGGGCAGGCCGATGGCGCGCGCGGCCTCCAATTGCACCGGTGGCACGGCGCGTATGCCGCTGCGGATGTCTTCCGCCATGTAGGCCGCGGTATAGAAGCCGATGGCCAGCACGGCGCAGATGGATTCGACGGGGCCTTCGTACAGCGCTTCCTTGAGCGCCGTGGGCAGCAGCTCGGGCACGCCGAAGTACCAGAACAGCATGTGCGCCAGCAGCGGAATGCTGCGCACCACTTCCACATAGCAGGCGCCCAGGGCGCGCAGCGCCTTGAACGGCGACAGCCGGCACAGCGCGATCAG
This sequence comes from Acidovorax sp., assembly GCA_030150585.1. Classification (GTDB taxonomy): domain Bacteria; phylum Pseudomonadota; class Gammaproteobacteria; order Burkholderiales; family Burkholderiaceae_C; genus JASLFM01. Next base: position 10,653 of record JASLFM010000272.1, on the reverse strand, counting down.
CAGCCCCAGCGGCAGCGACAGACACAGGCCGAAGAACAGGTACTGCAGCGACATCTGGAGGCCGGCCACGAGCATGTCGTGGTACTGGCCCGCCAGGAGCATCTGCGGGTCGAAGCTAGTCATGGGCGTGTGAACGCAAAAGGGCCGCAAGCGGTGCCTGCGGCCCGATGCCGGCAGCCGTTACTCGGAAATCTGGTCGCTTTCCATCTTGAAGCGGCGGGCGCCCATCTTCAGCGCGCTCTTGCTGCCAAAGTACTGCTCATACATCGCTTGCGCCTTGCCGTTCGCCTCGAGCTCGCGCAGCGTGTCGTCCACCGCCTTCTTGAAGCCGGCCTCGCCTTTCTTGATCCCCAGCGCGATCGACTCGGTGCTGATGGTGGAGGGCAGCAGGCGATAGTCCTTGCGCTGGCTGCCCATCTCCACCAGGGCGCGCGCCAGGCTCATATCCTCGTTGACGAAGCCCACGGCCTTGCCTTGCTGCATGGCGATCAGCGCCTGCGGCGAGGTATCAAACGAGATCACGTTGACCGTGGGGACGGCCTTTTTGATGTTCACTTCCATCGAGCTGCCCTTGGCCGTGGCCACGCGCTTGCCGGCCAGGTCGGGCACGTCCTTGACCGGGCTGCTGGCCTTGACCATGACCAGCTGGCTGGTCACGTAGGTGGTGACCGAGAAGTCGATCTGCGCCTCACGTTCCTTGTTGTGCGTGAGCGAGGCGGCCAGCAGGTCGATATGGCCCTGCTGCAGCTCTGGGATGCGCGCGGCCAGCGTGATCTGCTTGAACACCGGCTTCACGCCCAGCTTTTGCGCCACGGCGCGGCCCAGGTCCACCTCGTAGCCCACCAGCTCGCGCGTCTTGGGGTCGATGTAGCTGTTGGGCTCGTCCGTACCCAGCACGCCTACGACCAACTCGCCCTTTTTCTTGATGTCGTCCAACTGATCCGCGTGGACTGCGCCGCTGAGCAGTGCCGCACCAGCGACGACGGTGGCCAACCAACGAAATTTCATGGGAGGTTCTCCTTGTATGGTTTTGTGTACCAGCGCGGCGGCGCGGGCAGGGCATCATAAACCTGAGGTTTGGAGGATCAGGTTATGCCATGAAAAAAGCCCGCGGGCTGTGACCCGCGGGCTTTGAGGGCAGGGCCGATCAGCGCTGGCCGATGGGCTTCACATCGCGGCGCACCGAGCCCGTGAAGAGCTGGCGGGGTCGGCCGATCTTGTACTCGGGGTCGCCGATCATCTCGTTGAGCTGGGCGATCCAGCCCACGGTGCGGGCCAATGCGAAGATACCGGTGAACAGGTTCACGGGGATGCCGATGGCGCGCTGCACGATGCCGGAGTAGAAGTCCACGTTCGGGTACAGCTTGCGCGAGACGAAGTACTCGTCTTCCAGCGCGATCTTCTCGAGTTCCTTGGCCAGGGCAAACAGCGGGTCCTTCTCCAGGCCCAGTTCGCCCAGCACCTCGTTGCAGGTCTCCTGCATGAGCTTGGCGCGCGGGTCGTAGTTCTTGTAAACGCGGTGGCCGAAGCCCATCAGCTTGACGCCGGAGTTCTTGTCCTTGACCTTCTTGATGAACTCGCCGATCTTCTCCACGCCACCTTCCTTCTGGATGTCGTAGAGCATGTTCAGCGCCGCCTCGTTGGCGCCACCGTGGGCGGGGCCCCAGAGGCAGGCCACGCCGGCTGCGATGGCTGCGAAGGGGTTGGTGCCCGACGAGCCGCACAGGCGCACCGTGGAGGTGGAGGCGTTCTGCTCGTGGTCTGCGTGCAGGATGAAGATGCGGTCCAGCGCGCGCTCGAGCACGGGGTTGACCTTGTAGTCCTCGCAGGGCGTGCCGAACATCATGCGCAGGAAGTTGCCTGCGTAGCTCAGCTCATTGCGGGGATACATGTAGGGCTGGCCCATGCCGTACTTGTAGGCCATGGAGACCAGCGTCGGCAGCTTGGCGATCAGGCGGATGGCCGAGATCTCGCGGTGCTCGGGGTTGTTGATGTCGGTGCTGTCGTGGTAGAAGGCCGACAGGGCGCCCACCAGGCCGGTCAGCACGGCCATGGGGTGCGCATCGCGGCGGAAGCCCCGCAGGAAGAACTGCATCTGCTCGTTGACCATGGTGTGGTTGGTCACGCGCGAGGTGAAGTCGGTCTTCTGCGCTTCGTTGGGCAGCTCGCCGTACAGCAGCAGGTAGCAGGTTTCCAGGAAGTTGCACTGGGTGGCCAACTGCTCGATGGGGTAGCCACGGTACAGCAGCTCGCCCTTGTCGCCGTCGATGTAGGTGATGGCCGACTGGCAGGACGCCGTCGAGAGGAAGCCGGGATCGTACGTGAACATCCCCGTTTGCGCGTAGAGCTTGCGGATGTCGACCACGTCCGGGCCCACGCTGCCGTGGTACACGGGCAGCTCGACGCTCGGACTGCCGTTGCTGAACGACAGCGTTGCTTTGTTGTCAGCCAGTTTCATTTCCAGTTTCCTTTTTTAAGTTAACCCGCGAGTGAATGGGTTGCAGGTGCGCGACGGCGCATCTGCTCAAGTACTTCCCTGACTTCCGGCGTATCGGCCTCGCCCGCCGGCTCCTTGCGCCGCAGCAGCAGGTCCAGCAGATCGTTGTCGGCCAGATCCATGAGCGTGGTCAGGCCCTGCGCCTGCCGGGCCGTGAGGCTGGAGCCGTAGGTGGCGAAGAACTGCTCGATGAACAGATCGTTCTCCACAAGGCCCCTGCGGCAGCGCCAGCGCAGGACGCCGCATTCGCGTTCGTCGAGCAGTCGGTCTTCGGCCATGGGTTTCAGACGGCGCGGCGCACCATCAGTTCCTTGATCTTGCCGATGGCCTTCGTGGGGTTTAGGCCCTTGGGGCACACGTCCACGCAGTTCATGATCGTGTGGCAGCGGAACAGGCGGTAGGGGTCCTCGAGGTTGTCCAGGCGCGCGCCCGTGGCTTCGTCGCGGCTGTCGGCGATGAAGCGGTAGGCCTGCAGCAGGCCGGCGGGGCCCACGAACTTGTCGGGGTTCCACCAGAAGCTTGGGCAGCTGGTCGAGCAGCTCGCGCACAGAATGCACTCGTACAGGCCGTTGAGTTCCTCGCGCTCTTCGGGCGACTGCAGGCGCTCCTTCTCGGGGGCCAGGTCTTCCGTGATGAGATAGGGCTTGATCGAGTGGTACTGCTTGAAGAACTGCGTCATGTCCACGATCAGGTCGCGGATCACGGGCAGGCCGGGCAGGGGCTTCAGAACAATGGTGCCCTTGAGGGTGTTCATGTTCGTCAGGCAGGCCAGGCCGTTCTTGCCGTTGATGTTCATCGCGTCCGAGCCGCACACGCCCTCGCGGCAGGAGCGGCGGAACGAGATGGTCGGGTCCTGCGCCTTGAGCTTGACCAGCGCGTCGAGCAGCATGCGCTCATGGCCGTCGAGTTCGATCTCGACGGTCTGCATGTAGGGCTTGGCGTCCTTGTCGGGGTCGTAGCGGTAGATTTGGAAGGTGCGCTTCATGGTGTTCTCTCGTGAGGCTGCGTGATCAGAACGTGCGAACCTTCGGGGGCACGCTGTCCACCGTCAGGGGCTTGAGGTTCACGGGCTTGTAGGTGAGGCTGTTGGTGGCGCTGTGCCACAGCGTGTGCTTCATCCATTCCTTGTCGTTGCGGCCCAGCGGGAACTCGGCGTGGTCGGCCGGGTGCTCGTAGTCGTAGACGGTGTGGGCGCCGCGGCACTCCTTGCGGGCGGCGGCCGAGGTCATCGTGGCTTGCGCCACTTCGATGAGGTTGTCCACTTCCAGCGCTTCCATGCGCGCGGTGTTCCAGACCTTGGATTTGTCCTTGAGCGTCACGGAGCCCACGCGCTCGCGGATGGCGTTGATCTTCTCCACGCCTTCGTCCATGCCCGCCTGGGTGCGGAACACGCCTGCGTGCTGTTGCATGGCCGTGCGGATGTCGTTCGCCACGTTCTGGGCGTAGGTGCCCTCGTTGGACTCCTGCAGCTGGTTCAGGCGAGCCAGCGTGCGGTCGGCGCCGTCGGCCGGCACGGCGTGGTGGTCGCCGAAGCCCTTGACGAACTCGACGATGTGGCGGCCCGCCGACTTGCCGAACACCAGCAGGTCGAGCAGCGAGTTCGTGCCCAGGCGGTTCGCGCCGTGCACCGAGACGCAGGAGCATTCGCCCACCGCATACAGGCCGTTGACCACGTGGTTCTGCTGGCCGTCGTGCACCACCACCTGGCCGTGGATGTTGGTGGGAATGCCGCCCATCTGGTAGTGGATGGTGGGCACCACGGGGATCGGTTCCTTGGTGATGTCCACGTTGGCGAAGTTGTGGCCAATCTCTTCCACCGATGGCAGGCGCTTGCGGATGGTGTCCGCGCCCAGGTGGTCGAGCTTCATCAGGATGTAGTCCTTGTTGGGACCGCAGCCACGGCCCTCCTTGATTTCCTGGTCCATCGAGCGGGACACGAAGTCGCGCGGCGCCAGATCCTTCAGGGTGGGCGCGTAGCGCTCCATGAAGCGCTCGCCATTGCTGTTGAGCAGGATGGCGCCTTCACCGCGGCAGCCTTCGGTCAGCAGCACGCCCGCGCCGGCCACGCCGGTGGGGTGGAACTGCCAGAACTCCATGTCCTGCAGCGGGATGCCGGCACGCGCCGCCATGCCCAGGCCGTCGCCGGTGTTGATGAAGGCGTTGGTGGAGGCCTGGAAGATGCGGCCCGCGCCGCCGGTGGCCAGCAGCACGGCCTTGGCGTGCAGTTCGTACAGATCGCCGGTTTCCAGTTCCAGCGCGGTCACGCCGACCACGTCGCCCTGGGTGTTGCGAATCAGGTCCAGCGCCATCCACTCCACGAAGAAGTTGGTCTTGGACTTGACGTTCTGCTGGTACAGCGTGTGCAGCATGGCGTGGCCGGTGCGGTCGGCCGCGGCGCAGGCGCGCTGCACGGGCTTTTCACCGTAGTTGGCCGTATGGCCGCCGAAGGGGCGCTGGTAGATCGTGCCGTCAGGATTGCGGTCGAAGGGCATGCCGAAGTGCTCGAGCTCGATCACGACGTTCGGCGCTTCACGGCACATGAACTCGATCGCATCCTGGTCGCCGAGCCAGTCGGAGCCCTTGATGGTGTCGTAGAAGTGGTAGTGCCAGTTGTCCTCGCTCATGTTGCCCAGCGAGGCGGAAACACCGCCCTGTGCCGCCACGGTGTGCGAACGGGTGGGGAATACCTTGGACAGGCAGGCCACATTGAGGCCTGCGCGGGACAGCTCAAGCGAGGCGCGCATGCCGGAGCCGCCGGCGCCGACGATGACGACGTCGAACTTGCGCTTGGTGATGTTTGCTTTGGTGTAGCTCATTGTTTGCCTTCAATCGTGGAGAGTGCGACGTGGGATCACAGACGCCACAGAACCTGGAAGCCCCAGCCGGCGCAGCCGACCAGCCAGACGATGGTGAAAACCTGCAGCGCCAGGCGCAGGCCCACGGGCTTGACGTAGTCCATCCAGATATCGCGCACGCCGACCCAGACGTGCCAGACCAGTGCCACGATGACGGCGAACGTGAGAACCTTCATCCACTGCGCGGCAAAAATGCCGGCCCAGCGGTCGTAGCCAATGGGGCCCGAGGTGAAGAGGACCTGGACGAGCAGTGCGATGGTGAACAGCGCCATGAGGGCTGCCGTCACGCGCTGGGCCAGCCAGTCGCGGATGCCGTAGTGGGCACCGACCACGGTGCGCTTGGAGCCGTAATTCACGGACATGGTGGGGATTCCTTCTTGTCGTTGCTTAGTACAGGCCAAACAGCTTGGCGCCCAGGACCACCGTGAGCGCGATGCTCAGCACCAGGGTAGTCACGGCCGAGGTCTTGCCGAATTGCTTGCTCACGGCGTCGTGGCTCAGGTCCATCCACAGGTGGCGCAGGCCCGCGATGAAGTGGTGCAGGTAGGCCCAGATCAGCGCGAGCGCCACCAGCTTGATGAACCAGCCGGGCACGAAACCCAGGCCCGCGTTGAACGCTGCCTTGAACTTGCCAAAGGAAATTTCGGAGGACACCGAGGTGTCGAACATCCAGAGAATGAAGGGCAGCAGCAGGAACATGATCGCGCCACTGACGCGATGCAGGATGGAGACCCATCCGGCTGCCGGCAAGCGGTATGTCGGAAGGTCCGTCAGGGCGTTGATATTGCGGAATTCAGGCCGCTTCTTGGCAAGCTCGGTCATGGAGGGGGGCTTTCGTGGTTGTAACTGCGTTGTAATCGCGCGGATGCAAACAACCCAAAATTCTATTGCAATGCAATAAGCAGGGGTGCGCGGGATTGGTATTTTCGAGGATTGCGCTCAACATGCCAGATGCCTGTCAGCTAAGCGCATTACGGTAGTGGTGCGTGTCGGTGCGGTAGAGCCCGCGGCGTAACTCCATGGGAACATCGTTATAGGTGTAAGCAATCCGCTCCACGCTGAGCAGCGGCGTGGCCGGCGGCACTTCGAGCAGGCTGGCCTGTTCGGCATCGGGGAGCACGGCGCGGAGCTTCTCCTCGGCGCGCACCATGCGCACGCCGAAGTCGATCTCGAACATTGCATAGGTCGGGCCGGGGTAGCCGGCCATCTGCTCCGCGGTGAGGCCCTTGAAGGCCTGGCCGGGCAGCCAGATGTCTTCGAGAATGGTGGGGGTGCCTGCGAAGGCCAGCACGCGCCGCGCCTGGACCACGGCATCGCCCGTGCGCAGCGCCAGGGCGCGGGCCACCTCGGCGCTTGCGCGCACGCGCCTGCAATCGATGATGCGGCGCTGTGCCGGGCCTTCTTCGCGCACGTCGCCCGTGTCGGGCAGTAGGCGCAGAAAGCGGTATTGCACGTGTTGCTCGGCGTGGGTGGCGACGAAGGTGCCCTTGCCCTGGCGGCGCATCACGAGGTTCTCGGCGGCGAGTTCGTCGATGGCCTTGCGCACCGTGCCCTGGCTCACGCGGTAACGGGCGGCAAGATCCATTTCACTGGGTATGGCTTCGCCGGGTTTCCATTCGCCGGCTTGCAGGCTCTGCAGGATCAGCCCTTTGATCTGCTGGTACAGCGGGCTGAAGGCAGGAGTGCCTGTTCCGGTGCCGCTGGGCGGGGCGGGGGCGTCTGCGGCGGCGGGCGATGTGCTGGACATGGCGGGGTGGTGTGGAATGCCTGATCATATCTTATATAAGACATAAGACAAATTGACGCTGGTCTCGATTCAGCGGTACACTCCAAGGCTGTTCTGCGGGGCGCGGGCTGCTGGTGACAGATGCTGGTGCTGCCGTGCACCAGCCATATTGTTTCCCTCTCTATTGGAGTTTTCACCATGAGCAAGAAGCCCGTCCGCGTGGCCGTTACCGGCGCAGCCGGCCAAATCGGCTATGCCCTGCTGTTCCGCATCGCCTCCGGCGAAATGCTGGGCAAGGACCAGCCCGTCATCCTGCAACTGCTGGAGATCCCGGACGAGAAGGCCCAGAACGCGCTCAAGGGCGTGATCATGGAGCTGGAAGACTGCGCCTTCCCGCTGCTGGCCGGCATCGAGGCCCACAGCGATCCGCTGACCGCCTTCAAGGATACCGACTATGCCCTGCTCGTCGGCGCCCGCCCGCGCGGCCCCGGCATGGAGCGTGCAGACCTGCTGGCCGCCAACGCCCAGATCTTCACGGCCCAGGGCAAGGCCCTGAACGCTGTGGCCTCGCGCAATGTGAAGGTGCTGGTGGTCGGCAACCCCGCCAACACCAACGCCTACATCGCGATGAAGTCGGCCCCCGACCTGCCGCGTGAGAACTTCACCGCTATGCTGCGCCTGGACCACAACCGCGCCGCCTCGCAAATTGCCGCCAAGATCGGCTGCGCCGTGGGCGACATCGAGAAGCTGGCCGTGTGGGGCAACCACTCGCCCACGATGTACGCCGACTACCGTTTCGCCACGGTGAACGGCAAGTCCGTGAAGGACACCATCAACGACCACGAGTGGAACGCCAACGTGTTCCTGCCCACCGTGGGCAAGCGTGGCGCCGCCATCATCGCTGCACGTGGCCTGTCGTCGGCTGCCTCGGCTGCCAACGCCGCCATCGACCACATGCGCGACTGGGCCCTGGGCACCAACGGCAAGTGGGTCACCATGGGCATCCCCTCCAATGGCGAATACGGTATCCCGAAGGACGTGATGTTCGGCTACCCCGTCACCTGCGAAGGCGGCAAGTACAAGATCGTCGAAGGCCTGCCCATCGATGCCTTCTCGCAGGAGTGCATCAACAAGACCCTGGCCGAGCTGCAGGGCGAGCAGGACGGCGTGAAGCACCTGCTGTAATCCCCGCACATGCTCGACTGGAACCCCGCGCTCTACCGCCGCTACGAGGACGAGCGCACGCGCCCGGCACAGGAGCTGCTGGCGCGCGTACCGCACCCCGGGCCCACCCATGTGGTGGACCTGGGCTGCGGCCCGGGCAATTCCACTGAGCTGCTGGTCGCACGCTACCCAGAGGCGCGCGTGACCGGCATCGACAATTCCGAAGCCATGCTGGCGAGCGCGCGCGAGCGCCTTCCCGGCGTGGACTTCGCGTGGGGCGACATCGCCCAATGGGCGCCCGCCGTGGCACCCGATCTCATTTACGCCAACGCCGCCCTGCAATGGGTGGCGGGGCACGAAACCCTCATTCCCCGGTTGTTTGCGAGCCTGGCTCCCGGCGGTGTGCTGGCGATCCAGATGCCCGACAACCGGCAGGAGCCCACGCACCGCCTGATGCGTGAAGTCGCGGCCGAGGCGCCGTGGCGCGAGCCCATCGGCGATGCCGACCGGCTGCGCACCGATCTGCTCGGCATCCAGGGGTACTATGACCTGTTGGCGCCGCATGCGGCCCGTGTGGACGTGTGGCACACCGTCTACCAGCACCCCATGGCATCTGCCAGCGCGATCGTCGAGTGGGTGCGCAGCACGGGCCTCAAGCCTTTTGTCGACCCGCTGCCGGAGGCGCTGCGCGCGAGCTTCCTCGCCGAATACGAGCGCCGCGTCGATGCCGCCTACCCGGTGTGCACCGATGGCAAGCGCCTGCTGGCCTTCCCGCGCATGTTCATCGTGGCGCTGCGACACCCATGACCCCGCCCACGACCGTGTCTTCCTCTTCATCCGTTCATCCCGCCACAGTGCTGCTGGGTGCCCAAGGCGGCGTGACCCGGTTGCCCGTGTGCGACCACTACAGCGGCGTCGAGGCGCGCATGCGCAAGAGCCTGCAGCTGCAGGCTGAACTCACGGCCGAATTCGGCCACTGTGTGTTTGACGTCACCCTCGACTGCGAGGACGGCGCTCCCGTGGGGCAGGAGCGCGAGCATGCCGCGCTGGTGGCGTCGCTCGCGCGCGACGCCCACCCGCAAGCCCGCGTGGCGGCCCGCGTGCACACGGTGGACCACCCGGCCTTCGCGAACGACATGGCTACCATCGCGGGCGAGGCGGGCCACCGCCTGTGCCACATCATGGTGCCCAAGGTGGAGTCGGTGGACGATGTGCTGCGCGCCGAGCGCGCCCTGCTCGAAGCGGGCGCCAAGCATCTGCCGCTGCACGTGCTGATCGAGTCGCCGGCCGCCGTGCACCGTGCTTTCGAGATCGCGGCGCATCCGCGTGTTCAAAGCCTGAGCTTCGGGCTCATGGATTTCGTCTCGGCCCATGGCGGCGCGATCCCCGCATCGGCCATGGGATCGGCCGGGCAATTCACCCACCCGCTCGTGGTGCGTGCCAAGCTCGAAATCGCCGCGGCCTGCCATGCCCACGGCAAGGTGCCATCGCACTGCGTCGTGACCGAATTCAACGACACCACCGCCATGCAGGCGGCGGCCACGCGGGCTGCCAGCGAATTTGGCTATACCCGCATGTGGAGCATCCACCCGGGTCAGATCCGCCCCATCCTCGCGGCCTTTGCGCCCGCGCAGGACGAGATCGACCAGGCCGCCCAGATCGTCGTGGCAGCCGCCGCGGCCGACTGGGCACCGATCAGCGCGAACGGCGTGCTGCACGACCGCGCCAGCTACCGCTACTTCTGGCAGGTGCTGGAGCGGGCCCACCAGACCGGCCGCGCGCTGCCCGAGGCGGTGCGGCCCTGGTTCAACGATTAGCCTCTTTTTTGTTGGAGTCACCATGAAATCGCTCCTTGCCTCCTTCCTGCTGCTGGCTCCCGCTCTGGTGCTGGCCCAGACCGCCGCCGACAAGCCGTCGACTGACAAACCCGCTGCCAAGGCCCAGACCGCAAAGGCTCCGGCGAAGAAGGCCGCCGCCAAGCCTGCGTCGGAGAAGAAGACCGTTGCCAAGGCCTCGCCACCCAGCAGCCGAGCCCAGCTCAAGAGCGCGACCAGCCAGGTTGCCACGGGCCTGATCGCCGCCGAGGTGGCGCTGACCCCAGAGCAGCTCGCAATTGCCGAGCGTGTGCACACCGGCCACATTCCCTGCGAGCTGGGTGCCTCGGTGAACGTGACGCCTGACGCCAAGGCGCCCGGCCACTTCCGCATCGACGGCAAGGGCTTTGCCTACTACATGAGCCCCGTGGCCACGAGCACGGGCGTCGTGCGCCTGGAAGACGCGCAGCGCGGCGCCGTGTGGCTGCAGATCGCCAACAAGTCCATGCTCATGAACCAGAAGCTCGGCCAGCGCCTGGCCGACGAGTGCATGAGCCCCGCGCAAGTCCAGGTGGCCGAGGCCATCAAGAAGAACCC
>JASLFM010000077.1 GCA_030150585.1 Acidovorax sp. | reverse complement strand
ATCCTCGCGCGCATCACGCGCTCGGCCGTGCTCGAGGTGCTGCGCGAGGACTTCGTGCGCACGGCGCGCGCCAAAGGCCTGTCGCGCCGCGCCACGCTTTGGGGCCATGTGCTGCGCAACGCGATGATCCCGGTGGTCACGGTGATGGGGCTGCAGTTCGCCAACCTGCTCACGGGCACCATCGTCGTCGAGAACGTGTTCTACCTGCCGGGCCTGGGCCGGCTGATCTTCCAGTCGATCGCGAACCGCGACCTCATCGTGGTACGCAACTGCGTGATGCTGCTGGGCGCCATGGTGGTGGCCGTGAATTTCATCGTCGATTTGCTCTATGCGGTGATCGACCCCCGCGTCCAACCCGCCGATGTCTGAATTTCTGCGCCAGTCCCGGCGCCACCCCGCCTTCGTGCTCGGCGCGCTGCTCACGCTCGCGCTGCTCGGCGCGGCCGCGCTGTCGTACCTGTGGACGCCCGGCTCACCCTACGAGATGGATCTCGCGGCCAAGCTGCTGCCTCCCGGCGCGCGCCACTGGCTGGGCACCGATGCCTACGGGCGCGATGTGGCCTCGCTGCTGCTCGTGGGCGCGCGCAGCTCCATCCTCGTGGGGGTGATCGCCGTGGGCATTGGCCTCACGATCGGCACAGCGCTCGGGCTGCTCGCGGCCGCGCGGCGTGGCTGGGTCGAGGAGCTGGTGATGCGCCTGGCGGACTTCACCTTCGCATTCCCCGCCATCCTCTCGGCCATCATGCTCACGGCGGTGTTCGGCGCGGGCATAGGCAACGCCATCATGGCCATCGGTATCTTCAACATCCCTACGTTCGCGCGCGTCACGCGGGCATCAGCCCAGGCGGTGTGGGCGCGGGAGTACGTGCTCGCCGCGCGCGCCTGCGGCAAGAACCGCTGGCAGATCACGTGGGAGCATGTGCTGCCCAATATCCTGCCCGTGCTCATCGTGCAGGCCACGATCCAGTTCGCCATCGCCATTCTGGCCGAGGCGGCCCTCTCCTACCTGGGTCTGGGCACGCAGCCGCCGCAGCCGTCATGGGGCCGCATGCTCAGCGAGGCGCAGACGCTGATGTTCCAGGCCCCGCTGCTCGCCGTGTGGCCCGGCGCCGCGATCGCCCTGGCCGTGCTGGGCCTGAACCTGCTGGGCGACGGGCTGCGCGACCTGCTCGACCCGCGCCTTACCCGTGCACGTTGATGCTCGAAGTCTCGAACCTCCACATCCATCTGCCCACGCGCCGCGGCATGGCCGAGGCCGTGCGCGGCGTAAGCTTCACGCTCGCGCGCGGCGACACGCTGGGCCTGATCGGCGAATCGGGCTGCGGCAAGTCGCTCACGGCGCTCGCGCTCATGGGTTTGCTGCCCGAGGGCGCGCGCGCCACGGGCAGCATCCGCTTCGAGGGGCAGGAACTGCTGGGCCAGAGCGACCGCACGCTGCAAGGCCTGCGCGGCAACCGCATCGCCATGGTGTTCCAGGAACCCATGACGGCCCTGAACCCCGTGCACAGCATCGGCCGCCAGGTGGCCGAGCCGCTGCGCCTGCACCGGGGCCTGTCCGCGCCGACGGCCCGTGCGGAGGCCATCGCTCTGCTCGACCGCGTGGGCATCCCCGACGCCGCGCGGCGCTTCGACGCCTACCCGCACCAGTTCTCGGGCGGGCAGCGCCAGCGCATCACCATCGCCATGGCGCTGGCCTGCGGGCCCGACCTGCTGATCGCCGACGAACCCACCACGGCGCTGGACGCGACCGTGCAGCGCCAGATCCTGCGGCTCATCCAGGAGCTCGTGGCCGAACGCGGCATGTCTCTGGTCCTGATCTCGCACGACCTGGGCGTGATCGCGCAGAACGTGGGCCACATGCTCGTGATGTACGGCGGCAGCGTGGTCGAGAGCGGCCCCACGGCCGAGGTGTTCGCGGCCATGCACCACCCCTATACGCGCGGCCTGTTCGCGGCACGTCCCCACCTGGGCCGGCCGCTGGGCGCCGGCCAGCGCCTCCCCACCATCGCGGGCACCGTGCCGGAACTCGCGGACCTGCCCCCGGGCTGCCCCTTCGCAGGCCGCTGCCCATGGACGGTGCCGCGCTGCCATACCGAGCGGCCCGGCGTCACGCCGTGGGGCCCCGGACACGAAGTGCGCTGCCTGCGCCCGGAGGCCATGGCATGACAGCTTCTCCCCCCCTGCTCGAAGTGCGGAACCTCCACCGTGCCTACCGCCTGCCACGCGAGCACCTGTTCACACCGCCGCCGCTCGTGCAGGCGCTGAGCGGCGTGGACTTCGAGATCGCCGCGGGCCGCAGCCTCGGCATCGTGGGCGAATCGGGCTCCGGCAAGTCCACGCTGGCGCGCATCGTGATGGCGCTGGACGCGCCTACGGCGGGCACCGTGCGCCTGCTGGGCCAGGACCTGCACGCGCTCGCCCCCGAGGCGCTGCGCGCGGCGCGCCGCGACTTTCAAATGGTGTTCCAGGACCCCTACGGCTCGCTGGACCCGCGCCGCACGGTGGCGCGCAACGTGGCCGAGCCGCTCGAAGCACAGGGCGCCACCAGCCGCCCGGAGCAGCGCGAGCGCGCCCTTGAGGCCTTGGCCGAGGTGGGCCTGCGTCCCACCGATGGCGACAAGTACCCGCACGAATTTTCGGGCGGGCAGCGCCAGCGCATCGCCATTGCGCGGGCCCTCGTCACACGCCCGCGCCTCATCGTGGCGGACGAGCCTGTGAGCGCGCTCGACGTGTCGGTGCAGGCCCAGGTGCTGAACCTGCTGCAGGACCTGCGCGAGCGCCTGGGACTCTCCTACCTGCTCATCAGCCACGACCTCGCCGTGGTCCAGCACCTGTGCGACGAAGTGGCCGTGCTCCACCACGGCCGCATCGTGGAGCGCGGCACACCCGCCGCGCTGTTCGGCAACGCCCGGCACCCCTACACCCGCGCCCTGGTCAATGCGGTGCCCGAGGCATTGCCGACACACCGCGTGGCCGTGGTGTAAAAAGCAGCCATGCCCGTGCGCCGCGCGGGCCTCTTGTTGTTGCGTTATCTGGAGACAAGCGAACCATGTTGAATCGTCGATCCGTCCTCGCCGGCAGCGCGCTGGCCGCCGCTGCGGGCACCTTCGTGCCCGGCGCCTGGGCCCAGGGCAAGAAGGACACCGTGACCCTGGCCCTGGCGCTGGAGCCGCCCGGACTGGACCCGACGGCAGGCGCCGCCTCCTCGATCGGCGAAGTGGTGCTCTACAACATCTTCGAGACCCTCACCAAGATCAACGCCGACGGCAGCGTCTCGCCCCTGCTGGCCGAAAGCTGGGAGGTGTCCCCCGACCTGAAGACCTACACCTTCCGCCTGCGCCGCGGCGTGAAGTTCCAGAACGGCGAGCCGTTCAACGCTACCGCCGTGCAGTTCTCGTTCGCACGTGCGGGCGGCGACAAGAGCACCAACAAGGACCGGCGTACCTTCGCCAACCTGACCACCCAGGTGGTGGATGAATACACGGTGGTCGTGATCAACAAAGACATCGACCCCGACTTCCTCTTCGTGCTGGGCCAGGCCACGGCCATCATCGTCGAGCCCAAGAGCGCCGACACCAACGCCACCAAGCCCGTGGGTACGGGCCCTTACAAGCTCGATGCGTGGTCCAAGGGCGCGTCGGTCACCCTGGGCCGCTGGGACGGCTACCGCAACCCCGCGGCGGCGCGCATCCGCCGCGCCACGTTCCGCTTCATCCCCGACCCGGCCGCGCAGGTGGCCGCGCTGCTCGCGGGCGACGTGGATGCGTTCCCGCGCGTCACGCCGCGCAGCCTGGAGCAGTTCAAGGCCGACCCGCGCTTCCAGGTGATCGTGAGCGGCTCGCGCGCCAAGACCATCCTGGCGATCAACAACGCGCGCAAGCCCCTCGGTGACGTGCGCGTGCGCCGCGCCATCGCCGCCGCCATCGACCGCAAGGCCGTGATCCAGGGCGCCGCCGACGGCCTGGGCGTGCCCATTGGCAGCCACTACGTGCCCGGCGCCTTTGGCTACGTGGACACCACGGGCATCAACCCCTACGACGTCGAAAAGGCCAAGAGGCTGCTCGCCGAGGCGGGCGTGAAGACGCCACTCGAGCTCACCATGACGCTGCCGCCCACGCCCTACGCGCGCCAGGGCGGCGAGGTCATCGCGGCCCAGCTCGCCAAGGTGGGCATCGTGGCCAAGCTGCAGAACGTGGAATGGGCGCAGTGGCTCAGCGGCACCTACGGCGCCAAGAACTACGACCTGACGCTGATCTCGCACGTGGAGCCCTTCGACCTCGGCAACTTCGCCAAGCCCGACTACTACTGGGGCTACCGCTCCGAGAAGTTCAACGCGCTGTATGAGCAGATCCAGAACGCCGCGCGCCCCGCGGACCGCGCACGCCTGCTGGGCGACGCACAGCGCCTGCTCGCCGAGGACTCGGTGCACGCCTTCCTGTACCAGCCCCAATGGGTCACCGTGGCCGCCAAGAACCTGCGCGGGCTGTGGAAAGACATGCCGGTGTTCGTGAACGACCTTTCCGCGCTGTCGTGGGCATGACGGCGCTCCACGACCTTTCGGCCCGCGAGCTGCTGGCCGCCTACCGCGCACGCAGCCTCTCGCCCGTCGAAGTGACGCAGGCGGTGCTCGACCACATCGCACGCTGGGAGCCGCACCTGTGCGCCACCTACCTGCTGCGCCCCGAAGAGGCCCTGGCCCAGGCCCGTGCGAGCGAAGCGCGCTGGCGCGCGGGCCGGCCGCAAGGCCTGCTTGACGGCGTGCCCGCAACCATCAAGGAAAACATCGCCACGCGCGGCGACCCGCTGCCGCTGGGCACGGCCGCGAGCGTGCTCGCGCCTGCTCCGGCCGATGCGCCTCCTGCCGCGCGCCTGCGCGAGGCTGGGGCCGTGTTCGTCGCCAAGACCACCATGCCCGACTACGGCATGCTCTCCTCGGGCCTGTCGTCCTTCCACCCGCTCGCGCGCAATCCGTGGGATGTGAGCAAGGGCCCCGGCGGGTCGAGCGCGGGCGGCGGCGCGGCCGCGGCAGCGGGCTACGGGCCGTTGCACGTGGGCACCGACATCGGCGGCTCGCTGCGCCTGCCCGCGAGCTGGTGCGGCATCTTCAGCTTGAAGCCCAGCCTGGGCCGCATCCCCATCGACCCGCCCTACCAGGGCCGCGCCGCCGGCCCCATGACGCGCACCGTGGCCGACGCCGCGCTGATGATGCAAGTGCTCAGCGCCCCCGACGCGCGCGACAGCATGAGCCTGCCGGCGCAGGACATCGACTGGGACCACTTCCATGCCGCGCCCGAGCATTTGCGCGGCTTGAAGATCGGCCTGCAGCTCGATGCCGGCTGCGGCCTGCCCGTGGAGCCCGAGGTGCGCGCCGCCATCGAACAGGCCGCACGCCGCTTCGAGCAGGCGGGCGCCATCGTCGAACCCCTGGCGCCCTTCATGACCCCAGCCATGCTCGACGGCATGGACCGCTTCTGGCGCATGCGCTCCCACGTGGACCTGCAGGCCCTGCCCGCGGAACGCCGCGCGCGCGTGCTGCCCTACATCCGCGCCTGGGCCGACAGCGCGGCAGGCATGGGCGGTGTCGAAGTCTTCCACGCCAGCCAGCAATTCCACGCCGCCCGCGTGGCCGCCGTGCGGGCCTGCAGCGCGTTCGACTATGTGCTCTCGCCCGTGGCCCCCATGCCCGCCTTTGCGGCCGAGCTGCCCTCGCCCACCAACGATCCGCTGCGGCCGCTGGAGCACATCGGGTTCACCGTGCCGTTCAACATGTCGGAACAGCCGGCCGCATCGGTCAACTGCGGCTACACCACGAGCGGCCTGCCGATCGGCCTGCAGATCGCGGGGGCGCGCTTCGACGACCTCGGCGTGCTGCGCGTGGCCCACGCCTTCGAGCAGTTGCGCGGGCCGCAGCGCCCCTGGCCCGGACCGCCCGGGGCCTGAAGCGTTCAGGCAAAGCCCTCAACGAGCCGCTCGCGCGCGCGCCGCACGAAGTCCGATTCGCCCGCGCGCGGCGGCAGCACCACGAAGCTCGCCTGGGGCAGCGCGGGCAACCCCGCGCAGGCGCGCAGCGCCTGCACGCCCGCACACAGGGCCGATTCGTTGAGGCAAGCCACGCCCAGGCCCGCAGCGAGCGCCGACTGCAGCCCCGCGACGCCCGAGGCCATGAGCGCCACGCTGAACGGAATGCGTCGCCGCTGCAACAGCGCCACGGTGAACTGGTGCAGCGAGCAGGTTTCCGGCAGCGCGAGCAGTCGCAGCGGCGCTCCGGCCTCGCGCTGCCAGTGCGCGGCGGCCATCCAGCGCAGCGGCTCGCGCCGCAGCACCGGGCCCTTGCTGCGCGCGGGCCCGGCAGACGGCAGGCGCATGGTCAGCCCCACGTCGAACTCGCCGCGCGCATAGCCCGCCTCGATCGCCCCACTCTTGTGCACTGCGACCTGCAGGCGCACCCCTGGGTGCTGCGACTGCATGCGCGCAAGCAGCCCTGCGAGTTCGGCGGGCCGGAAATAGTCCGTCACACCGAGCCGCAGCGTGCCTTCGAGCACCACGCCCTGCAAATCG
>JASLFM010000071.1 GCA_030150585.1 Acidovorax sp. | reverse complement strand
GATGCTCGTTTCCGTGTTCGAGATGCCCGGGGTCGCGCGGATGGTGTTCAGCACCTGGTCGAAGGCCTCCAGCGTTTCGGCGCGCAGCTCCGCCATGAGGTCCCACCGCCCGTTGGTGGAGTGCAGCGCAACCACATTGGGGTTGCCGCGCAGCGTGTGCAGCACCTCGTTGGCGTGGTGCCCCGCAATCTCGATGCTCATGAGCGCGCGAATGTGGTGCGACTCGGCCTCGGGCTTGAGGCGCACCGTATAGCCGACGATGGTGCCGTCGTTCTCGAGCTTGGCGATGCGGTTCTGCACCGTGGCGCGGGCCACGCGCAGCTTCTTGGCCAGGGCCACCACGGGCGTGCGTGCATCGGCGCGCAGCAGGGACAGAAGCTGGCGGTCGGTATCGTCCATGGCATTTTGATGGTCTAAGTGGACAGAATGTATAAAAACAAGAATATTTTGACAAACTGATCACTTCAAACTGGCTGAACCCAGGGGAACAATTTCCATCATGGCTGCCGTTTGCGGCCTCTAGAAACATGAGAAGGAGACGGCAATGACCCGCTTCATCGATGTATCCACGATGGCGCGCCTGGTCAGCGATATCGGGGTGGTCCCGTTCATCGGCGAGCTCGCCGATGCGATCCAGCAAGACTTCGTGCGCTGGCCCGCGTTCGACAAGTCGGCCCGCATGGCCAGCCACTCGGACATTGGTGTGATCGAGCTCATGCCCGTGTCGGACGCTCGGCGCTATGCCTTCAAGTACGTCAACGGCCACCCCAGCAATACGCGGCGCGGCCTCTACACGGTCATGGCCTTCGGTGTGCTCGCCGACGTCGATACCGGCTACCCCGTGCTGCTGTCCGAGCTCACCGTGGCGACCGCGCTGCGCACCTGCGCCACGTCGCTGGTGGCCGCACGGGCGCTGGCGCGGCCCGGCGCCCGCCGCATGGCGCTCATCGGCAACGGGGCGCAGAGCGAGTTCCAGGCCCTGGCGTTCCACTGCCACCTCGGCATCGAGGAGATCGCCGTCTACGACGTGGACCCGGCCGCCACCGACAAGCTCGTGCGCAACCTGGCGGCCCACCCGGGCATCCGTTTCATCCGCTGCGGCTCCACGGCCGAGGCCGTGCGCGGCGCGGACATCGTGACCACGGTGACCGCCGACAAGGCCTACGCCACCATCGTCACTCCCGGCATGGTGGAGCCCGGCATGCACATCAACGCCGTGGGCGGCGACTGCCCGGGCAAAACCGAGCTGCATGCCGACGTGCTGCGCGGCGCGCGCGTTTTCGTGGAGTACGAGCCCCAGACACGCATCGAGGGCGACATCCAGCAACTGCCTGCCGACTTCCCCGTGGTCGACCTGTGGCGCGTGCTCGCGGGCCAGGTACCGGGGCGGCAGGGTGCGGACCAGGTCACGGTGTTCGACTCGGTGGGTTTCGCGCTGGAGGACTACTCCACGCTGCGCTACGTGCATGCCCAGGCCGAACTGCGCGGCCTGGGGCAGGAGGTGGAGCTGGTGCCCCGGGCCGACGATCCCAAGGACCTGTTCCGCCACATCCGCGGTGCCGCTGCGCACGCCGGCGTGCGCCGCGTGGCCTGATGGTGCGGGAAGTGGACAGGACCATGCTGAACACCGGAACCGCACAAGCGCCGGGCGCGGTCGTGATGGTGCGCCCGCACCGCTTCACCCCGAACCCGGAGACCGCCGCCGACAACGCATTCCAGAGCACGGCCGCGCAAAGCCAGGCGCATGCGGTGGCCGCGTCGGCCTACCGCGAGGTCACGGCCGCTGCCGCGCGCCTGGAGGCCGAGGGCGTGCGCGTGCACCTGTTCGAGGACGAGGGCCACCGAGATACACCTGACTCGGTGTTTCCAAACAACTGGTTTTCCACGCACCCGGGCGGGCATGTCGCCATCCACGCCATGTACTCGCCGAGCCGGCGCCGCGAGCGCCGGGCCGACGTGATCGAGATGCTCAAGGCGCTGTACCGCGTGCAGGACGTGATCGACTATTCGGGGCTGGAGCAGGACGGCCTGTTCCTCGAAGGCACGGGCGCCATGGTGCTCGACCACCTCGCGCGCGTGGCCTACACCGCGCGCTCGCACCGGGCCGACCCCGTGCTGCTCGAGCGCTTCAGTGCGCACTTCAACTTCGAGCCCATGGTGTTCGACACGGCCGACGCATCGGGCAAGCCGGTCTACCACACCAACGTGCTGATGTGCGTGGCCACCGAGTTCGCGCTGATCGGCACGGGGCTGTTGACCGATCCGCAGCGCGCCGCGGCCGTGCGCGCACGCCTCGTGGAGTCGGGCCGCGAGGTCATCGAACTGGGCAACGACCAGATCGCCGAGTTCGCGGGCAACGCGATCGAGCTGTCGGGGCATGGCGGCCGCATCCTCGCGCTGTCGCAGCGCGCGTTCGACAGCCTGGCGCCGGACCAGAAGCGCCGCATTGGGCGTTCGGCGCGGGCCGTGCCGCTCGCGGTGCCCACCATCGAGATGGCGGGCGGCTCGGTGCGCTGCATGGTCGCGGGCGTGCACCTCTCGCCGCGCACGGGGGCGCCGTTGCAGTAGCGGCGTTGAGCGGCGCGGGTACGGGTTTGCAATTTCATTCCATCTCAACAGCCCAATCAGCGAAAAGATTCGCCCGGGCTGGAAATATTATTCTTCCACCCCCTTGGCCCGCGGGCCGAGTCCTGTGTCTTTCGTGGAGGTTCCCCTTGCTGTTCGCCACCAACCCGCACGCCGCCCGCGCGCCATACCCCGCCGAACTCCAGTCGATCATGAGCATCGCCCGCGCGCAGGAGAGCCGGGCCTGGCTCTCCGCGTGGAGCGGGCTGCTGCCCGCGCCCACGCCGCTCTACAGCCTGCCAGGGCTGGCGGCGCGGCTGGGTGTGGCCTCGGTACACCTGAAGGATGAATCGGTGCGCTCGCCGCTCGCGAGCTTCAAGGCGCTGGGGGCACCCATCGCGCTGGTGCGGCTCGTGTTGCGCCTGCACCCGGACCTTGCTCCGCAGGACGTGATCGCGGGTCGGCAGGCGCAGCGGCTGGCGGGCCTCACTGTGATCAGCGCTACCGATGGCAACCACGGCCGCGCCCTGGCCGCTGCAGCGCAGAGCGTGGGCTGCCCTTGCGTGATCGTGCTGCACGCCCATGTGAGCGAAGAGCGCGAGCAGGCGATCGCGGCCTTCGGCGCGCGCATCGTGCGCATCGCGGGCAACTACGACGACTCGGTGGAACATGCCGCACGC
>JASLFM010000471.1 GCA_030150585.1 Acidovorax sp. | reverse complement strand
GCTTGCAGGACTGCCAGCAGCTCGGGCAGCACCCGGCCGTTCGCGGCCCAGGCGCCATTGGCGTCGAAGGGCTGGCCCGTGTGGCGCTGGCACCAGTGGTCCATGAGTGCGTTGCCGGGGCCGCAGTCGAAGCCAAGTACCCTGCCATCGGCACCGAGCACGCTCAGGTTCGAGATGCCGCCGACGTTGAGCACGCAGACAGTGCGGCCGGGCCGGCCGAACAGGCCCTGGTGAAAGGCCGGCACCAGCGGCGCCCCCTGTCCTCCGGCGGCCACGTCGCGGCTGCGGAAGTCGGCCACCACATCGATGCCCGTGAGCTCGGCCAGCAGCGCAGGGTTGCCCAGCTGCAGCGTGTAGCCCGTACCGTCGAAGGCCTGGGGGCGGTGGCGCACGGTTTGTCCATGCACGCCGATGGCACGCACGTCGCTGGGCTCCAGGCCCTGCGCGTGCAGCAACTCCGCCACCACGTTGGCATAGGCGCGGGCCAGCGCATTGGAGGCCAGGGCGGCTCGGTGCAGTTCATCCGGGCCCGTGCTGTTGAGGGCGAGCAGCTCCGCTCGCAACGCGGGCGCGAAGGGGGCGCTGACGTGGCCGAGCACCCGGCATGGCAGCGCCGAAAAGTCGGCCAGTACCCCGTCCACCCCGTCAAGCGAGGTGCCCGACATAAGGCCGATGTAGAGGTGGGCCACGGGGCCCTCAGTCGGCGCTGGCCTGCTGGATGAGCTCGGCGGCACCGAGCTGGGCGCGCATCATGCCGGCCAGGCGGTCGAAGGCCGGGCGTGCAGCAGCCGAGATCGGCGCGGCCGATTCGCTCTGCTGGGCGATGGTCATCGGGTCCTGCTGTTGTCCGTTCACGCGGAACTCGAAGTGCAGGTGCGGGCCCGTGGCCCAGCCCGTGGCGCCCACGGCGCCGATGGTGTCGCCCTGCGCGACGGACTGGCCCTTCTTCACGTCGATGCGGCTCAGGTGCGCGTACACGGTGACGTGGGCGTTGCGGTGCTGCACGAAGACCACGTTGCCGTAGCCGTTCTGCACGCCTGCGAACTCGACCACGCCGTCGCCTACGGTGCGCACCGGCGTGCCGGAGGGCGCCGCGAAGTCGGTGCCCAGGTGGGCGCGCCACTTCTGCAGGATGGGGTGGAAGCGCATCTTGAAGCCGCTGGAGATGCGCGTGAACGCCACGGGGGAGCTCAGGTAGGCGCGGCGCATGCTCTGCCCGTCGGGCGTGTAGTACGCGCCCTTGGCCGTGGCGGATTCCTGGAACCAGATGGCCTGGTGCGTCTTGCCATTGTTGTGGAACTCGGCGCTCAGCACGCGGCCGCTGCGCAGCGGCTCGCCGTCGGCCTCGAGCGTTTCGTAGACCACCGAGAAGCGGTCGTCCTTGCGCAGGGAGCGGCGGAAGTCGATGCTGCCCGAGAACACCTCTGCGATCTGCGAGGCCACGGCGTCGGGGATGTTGGCCTCGTCGGTGGCTGCGAACAGCGAGCTGCGGATCACGCCGCCAGCAAGGCGGCTCGAGACCTGCAGCGGCGCCGTCTCGATGCGCGACGCGAAGCCGCCGGCGCCGTCCTTGCGCTCCACGACGAGGCGGCGGAAGTTGCCGCTGTCGTCATTCACCCAGCGCGCCGTGAGGCGCACGAGGCGGTGGTCGTCGGTCGCTTCGGCGGACACGAGGCGGCCCGCACGGCCCAGCAGGTGCTGGCGTACCTGCGCATCGGTGCGCAGGAAGGCGGAGGCCGCCGGGTCCGCCACGCCCATGCGCTGCAGCAGGGACTCGGCGGTATCGCTGCTGCGCGTCTGCTCGGTGCGGAACAGCGAGAACGCGGGCATGTCGGTCAGCAGGGACAGGGGCTGGCCCTCGGCCAGCGACTCCACGGGGTACTCCACCGTGCGCACGGGCAGATCGGCCGGATCGGGCGCGAATGAGGCCACGGCGAACGCACCGCCTCCGCCCGTGAGCAGGATGGCGGCCACGGCGGCGGCGATGCGGCGAGGGTGTTGCTGGGCGGTGCGGGAAAGCCGATCGAGCAAAGCTTTGCAGGCGGTGGTTAAGCCGTGGTTCAAGAGTCGGTCCCCAGGGTGAGAAAGTGCAGTCGGGCGGGCTACTAGAATCGGAAGCCGCCTCTTGCAGTGCGAGTGCGGCCCAAAGTATAGCGGCGACGCGCGCGCCGACCATCGAAAAAACCCTTATGAATCAATCCGCTGTTACAAGTTACCCGGTCACCGATGGTGTACGGCAGGCGCTCGAAATCTCCCTGCGCGGGGTGGATGAACTGCTGCCGCAGGACGAATGGGTGAGGAAACTCGCGCGCTCCGAGGCCACGGGCCAGCCGCTGCGCATCAAGCTCGGTCTCGATCCCACCGCGCCCGATATTCACGTGGGGCATACGGTGGTGCTCAACAAGATGCGCCAGTTGCAGAACCTGGGCCACCAGGTCATCTTCCTGATCGGCGATTTCACCAGCCTCATCGGCGACCCCTCGGGCCGCAACAGCACGCGCCCGCCGCTCACGCCCGAGCAGATCAAGGCCAACGCCGAGACCTACTACAAGCAGGCCAGCCTGGTGCTCGACCCTGCGCGCACCGAGATCCGCTACAACAGCGAATGGAGCGAGCCCCTGGGCGCCAGCGGCATGATCCAGCTTGCCGCCAAGTACACCGTGGCGCGCATGATGGAGCGCGACGACTTCCACAAGCGCTTCTCCAGCGGCCAGTCGATCAGCGTGCATGAATTCCTCTACCCGCTGATGCAGGGCTATGACTCCGTGGCCCTCAAGAGCGACCTGGAGCTGGGCGGCACCGACCAGAAGTTCAACCTGCTCATGGGCCGCCACCTGCAGCAGGAATACGGCCAGGAGCCGCAGTGCATCCTGACCATGCCGCTGCTGGTGGGGCTGGACGGCGTGGACAAGATGTCCAAGTCCAAGAACAACTACATCGGCATCACCGAGGATGCGAACACCATGTTCGCCAAGGTGCTCTCCATCAGCGATACGCTGATGTGGGACTGGTTCACCCTGCTGTCGTTCAAGAGCCTGGCCGAGATCGCCGCGCTCAGGGTCGAAGTGGAAGGCGGGCGCAACCCCAAGGATGCCAAGGTGATGCTGGCCAAGGAAATCACCACGCGCTTCCACAGCGCGGCGGCGGCGGATGCGGCGGAGCAGGACTTCATCAACCGCAGCAAGGGCGGCATTCCCGACGAAATTCCCGAAGTGGCGCTCTCCGGCGCGCCGCTGGGCATAGCCGCGCTGCTCAAGCAGGCCAACCTCGCGCCCTCGACCAGCGAGGCTAACCGCCTCATCGACGGTGGCGGCGTGCGGGTGGATGGCAGCGTGGTCAGCGACAAGGGGCTCAAGCTGGCTGCTGGCACCTACGTGGTGCAGGTGGGCAAGCGCAAGTTCGCGCGCGTGGCGCTCGGCTGAGCCACGCTCTACGCCAGGGCCTCGCGCGCCAGGGCGGCTCTCAGGAACGGCAGGTAGGCGCGGTCCACCTTGCAGATGTGGTGGACCAGCCAGTCCTTGAGGAACTCCATCGCCTCGACCGAAACCTCTTCCCCGTCCTCGAAGCGCATGAGCAGGTCCATGGCCTTGGCCGTGAAGCCGTTGTGCTCGGCCTGGTGCGCGGGCGTTTCGGGGTAGCCGTGGCGCTGGAACAGCACCTCCTCCACGATGAAGTGGTTGTGCGTGTAGTCCACCAGCCCCTCCAGCACAGCGCCGATGGCCTCGCGCCGTGGGATGGGGCAGCACAGTTCCTCATGCAGCGCATTGGTAAGCCGCACCAGTTCCTGGTGCTGGCGGTCGATTTCGTCGAAGCCCAGCTCCAGTTCGCTGGTCCACGGCATGAACGTCATTGTTTCGCTCCCTCGTCGTCAAGGACGGCCCGCCAGGATGCCCGTGAGGGCGCGGGCGCGGAAGGTGGTTGCCGAGGGGGTGGGCCTGCCAAATCGCCGCCCGCTGATCTGCATCAACCGAACGGCTTGAGGCGGGTCAAGCAATGCGCGGCGCTCAGTCCAGGTTGTCGTTGAGGTCCGGGTCCGGCACATCGCCGATGGCGGCGCGCGTGGTCTCGGCCTGCAGCGAGAGCCAGGCGCAGAACGCCTTGATCTCGGGCCGCTGCGCACTGCGCCCCGCCACCAGCAGCCAGTAGGCCAGCGGCGAGTCGAGCCGGTGCTGGGGCAGGACCTCCACGAGGTCGCCCGAGGCCAGCGCGTCGGCGATCAGCGGCAGGCGCGCCAGCGCCAGGCCCTGGCCCGTGAGCGCCGCCTGCGCGATCTGGTGCGCGTAGTTGAAGTACAGCCAGCGCTTGGGCACCAGCTTGGGGTCGGCGTGCGTCTCGAACCAGCGCTGCCAGGTCAGCCACTCCAGATGCTGGGCGCGGTGCGCGTCGCCCGCCTCGATGAGCGTGAAGCGGGCCACATCGGCCGGCGTCCGGATCGCCGGGCCGCTCTTGATCAGCCAGGGGCTGGCCACCACGGCAAGCTGCTCGCCGAAGAGCCGCTGCCCGCCGCGCACGCTCGGGCCGGGCAGCGCGTAGCGCAGCACGAGGTCCACGTCGGCGGTTTCGAGGTCCACCATGGCGTCGGTCGCGTCGATGCGGATGTCGATGTCCGGGTTCTCCTGCTGGAACTGTTCCATGCGCGGGATGAGCCACATCGACGCGAAGCTCGCCCAGGTGGAGATCGCCACGCTCTTGCGCCCCGCCGTATGGCGCACCTGGCGTACGGCCGCGTCGATGCGCTCCAGCGCGGGCGCTACGGCGCGCTGCAGCTGCGCGCCCGCGCTCGTCAGTTCCACGGCGCGCGTATGGCGCAGGAACAGGGGCACGCCCACCTCGTCCTCCAGTGCCTGGATCTGGCGGCTCACGGCCGATTGGGTGAGTGCGAGCTCGTCCGCTGCCGCGCGGAAGTTCAGGTGCCGCGCCACAGCCAGAAAGGCGCGCAGGTGCCCGGCTGCCACGGGCCGCGAACGCAGGATCGAGGGGGTGGCGTAAGGAACGTCGTTCATGGCTTATTGATGCGATGATTGAATGAATAGCGTAGCGCTAAATCATTGGACTGTGTGGGTTCGTGTGCGGATCATGCAGCCTTCGCCGCACTTTTTTATGCATCAGGAGGTCATCATGCTTACCGTCTATGTTCCGAAATCGCAACAATCCGCCGTGGCAGCGACGGCGGTGCGTAGCCACTCCGGATGCTGGACGCTGGAGACCGGCCGCGCCCTGGCGCTTCAGCCCCGGCGGCGCAGTGCGCTGACTGTGGCACGGGGGCGTGTCTGGCTCACGCAGTCCGGCGGGTCGGACCAGCGCGCGCAGGACCTGTTTCTGGAGGCGGGCGAGCGTTGGGTGGCCGAGCCCGGCCGGCGCGTCGTGCTCGAACCTGTGGGGCTGGCTCCCGGGGAGGCGGCGGCGTTCCGCTGGGATCCGCTGCCCCACGCCCTGCCGGCCGAGGCCGCGTGGGAGGGTGGCGTGCGCCAGCCGCTGCGCGATCTTGTGCGCGCCGCGCACGACGTGGCAGGGGCGCTGATGCGTCTGGCGGCGGGCTCCCTGCGCTGGGCGGTGCTGCGCGGTGGTGGGGCTTTGGTACGCCGTTCTGCCTGACCC
>JASLFM010000413.1 GCA_030150585.1 Acidovorax sp. | reverse complement strand
CCCCGGCCCGTGGTGAACACGTGCAGGTTCATGCCCGCGGCGAGCTGCAGCGTGCCGCAGATGAAGTCGCTCGCGGGCGTGGCCGCGTACACCAGGCCATTCGTGATGCCCCGGTCGGCGAGCCTTTGCCCCGGCGAGAGCACGCCCGTGATGGGCGCAGTGCCGCTCTTGACGATGGAGCCCATCGCCTTCTCGACGATGTTCGACAGCCCGCCCTTCTTGTTGCCCGGCGTGGTGTTGGCGCTGCGGTCCACCTTGCCCTTGCCGAGGTAGGCGTCGTACCAGGCCATCTCGTCGATCATGGCCTGCGCCACCTCGGGCGTGGCGGCGCGCGACGTGAGCTGGTCGATGCCGTCGCGCACCTCGGTCACCTCGCTGAACATCACCGTGGCGCCCGCGCGCACCAGCAGGTCGGTGCAGAAACCCACGGCCGGATTGGCGGTGACACCGCTGAACGCGTCGCTGCCGCCGCACTGCACGCCCACGACCAGGGCGCTGGCGGGCACGGTCTCGCGGCGGCGCTGGTTCAAGCGTTCCAGGTGCGCCTTGGCGCTCTCCATGATGGAGTCGATCATGCTCATGAAGCCGACATGGGCCTCGTCCTGCAGGCAGATCACATCCAGGCCTGGCGAGCGTTCATCGACGATGGGAAAGGTGCCCGGCGGCAGCAGGCGCTCGGGCTGCAGCTTCTCGCAGCCCAGGCTCACCACCATCACCTCGCCGCCGAAGTTCGGGTTGCGGCTGATGTTGCGCAGCGTGCGCTGCGGGATCTCGGCGCCCACGGCGTCAATGGCAACGCCGCAGCCGTAGGTGTGCTCCAGACCCACCACGTCGTCGACATGGGGGTACCGGGGCAGCAGCTCCTCCTTGATGCGGCGCACCGCGAAGTCGAGCACCCCGGCCACGCACTGCACCGTGGTAGTGATGGCCAGGATGTTGCGCGTGCCCACCGAGCCGTCGGCGTTGCGGTAGCCTTCGAAGGTGTAGCCCTCCAGTGGCGGCAATGCGGGCGGCTTCACGGTCCCGATGGGCAGCCCTTCCAGCGAGCGCGCCTCAGGCATCTGCAGCAGGCGCTCGTGCACCCAGCTGCCGGCGGGAATGGGCTGGAGCGCGTAGCCGATGACCACGTTGTAGCGGCGCACCGCGCCGCCCTCGGGAATGTCCACCAGCGCCACCTTGTGCGCCTGCGGCACCTGGTCCCGCAGCACCGGGCCGCCGGGCAGCGCGGTGCCCGCGGGCAGGCCGCCCTCGTTGGCCACGACGGCGACGTTGTCCGCCGAGTGCATGGCGATGGAAAGCGGAGCGCTCATCGCCATCTCACTCCGCCTTGATGCCGGCCGCCTTGATCACCTGCGCCCACTTGGCCACCTCGGCCTTCTGGTAGTCGCCGAGCTCGGCGGGCGTCATGGTGGAAGGCTGCATGCCGGAATTCTTGAGGCGCGCCTGCACCTCGGGCGTGGCCATGATCTTCATGATCTCCGCATGCAGCCGGTCCACGATGGGCTTGGGCGTGCCCGCGGGCGCGAACACGGCCTGCCAGGAGCCCATGTCGAAACCCTTCTGGCCTGCCTCGGCGATGGTGGGCACGTCGGGCAGCGTCTCCAGGCGCTTGGAGGCGGTCACGGCGATGGGGCGCAGCTTGCCGGACTGGATGTGCGGGCCGACGATCAGCGCGGTGTCGAACATCATGTCCACCTGGCCGCCGATCACGTCCTGCACGGCCGGTCCACTGCCCTTGTAGGGCACGTGCGTGAACTTCACGCCCGACTGGTAGGCCAGCAATTCCAGCGCCATGTGGTTCGAGGAGCCATTGCCCGGCGAGGCCGAAGACAGGCCGCCCGACGCGGCCTTGGCCTTGCTCGCGGCCAGCACATCGGAGAGCGTCTTGTAGGGGCTCGCGGCCGGCACCACCAGCACCAGCGGGCCGGAACCCAACATGGCCACGGGCGTGAAGGACTTGATGGGGTCGTAGTCCAGCTTGGGGTACAGGCTCACGTTGATGGCGTGCGAGCTGATGGTGCCGCCCAGGATGGTGTAGCCGTCGGCCGGCGCGCGCGCCGCCAGGGCCGAGCCCACGCTGCCGCCCGCGCCGCCCTTGTTGTCGATGACCACCGGCGTGCCCAGCGCCTGGCTCAGGGGCTGGGAGATCACGCGCGCCAGCGTGTCGGTGTTGCCGCCGGGCGGGAACGGCACCATGTAGGTGATGGCCTTGCCCGTGGGCCAGGTCCCCTGGGCCATTGCGGGCGCGGTCGCCAGCGATGCGCCCAGCAGCAGGGCGCTGGCGGCAATGGAACGGTGAATCAGCGTGCGGCGTTGCATGGCACTTGTCTCCTTTTTTAGAGGGAAAAACTCAAAAGCGGGGCTGCCGGCCCGTGAAGGCCGGGTCGTACTTGCGCATCTGCGCGAGGTCGTCGCGGTTGCGGATGCCGCAGCGCAGGTAGTTGTCGTGCAGGCGGGCCAGCGCCTCGCGGTCCAGCACCACGCCCAGGCCCGGCGCGGTGGGCACGCGCAGGCTGCCCTGCTCGAACCGCAGGCGCCCGCCCTCGACCACCTCCTCGTCCTGCCAGGGGTAGTGCGTGTCGCAGGCGTAGGTCAGCAGCGGCACGCTGGCGCACAGGTGCGTCATCGCCACCAGGCTCACGCCCAGGTGCGAGTTGCTGTGCATGGACAGGCCCAGGTCGAAGGTGCGGCACAGCGTGGACAGGCGCTGCGTGGCGCGCAGGCCGCCCCAGTAGTGGTGGTCGCTGAGCACGATCTTCACGGGGCAGCCCATCTCGGCATTGCGGCGAAACTCGGCGAAGTCGGTCACCACCATGTTCGTGGCCAGCGGCACGTCGCACGCGCGGGCCACGGCCGCCATGCCGTCCAGGCCCGGGGCCGGGTCTTCGTAGTACTCCAGCACGCCGCGCAGCTGCTGCACGATCTTCAGGCTGGTCTCCACCGTCCAGTTGCCGTTGGGGTCGATGCGCAGCGGCGTGCCCGGGAAGGCCTCGGCCAGCGCCAGGATGCCTGCTGCCTCCTGCGCGGGCGGCAGGGCGCCTGCCTTGAGCTTGATGCTCTGGAAGCCGTACTGGTCGATCATGCGCCGCGCCTGGGCCACGAGCTGCTGCGGCGCCAGCGCCTCACCCCAGGCGTCCGCTGCATACGGTTTTTCGATGTGCTCGGCGTACTTGTAGAACAGGTAGGCCGAGAAGGGCACGCGGTCGCGCGCCGCGCCGCCCAGCAGATCGACGACGGGGGCCCGGGCCATCTGCCCTTGCAGGTCGAGCATGGCGACCTCGAACGCGCTGACCACCTTGGCGACGGTCTTGGAAACGTGCGTGCCCGGCGCCAGCGATACCTGCTGACCCAGGAACTCCGAGGCCGTCAACCGGGGCGGCGCGACCAGGCCTGCGACGCGGCTCTCCATCTCGTTGAGCGCCCAGGGCGACAGACCCACGAGCGCCGGCGCGGCCTTGGCCAGCGCATCCAGCATGGGCTGGTCGCCGTAGCTTTCGTTGATGCCGACCAGGCCCGAGGCGGTCTCGATCTCGATGATGGAGCGCAGCGCCCAGGGCTCGTGGATACCGGCCGCGTTGAGCAGCGGCGGATCACGGAAGGCGATGGGCGTGACACGGATATGGCGTATCGCGTGGGAGGTGCTCATTCGGGTGCGTTGCAGGCTCGGATATGAAATATGTCATCTGATGACTTACGACGAATTATCATGCAAGCATGAATGCGCCATCCACGGAATTACCCGAATCCACCCCACTGCGCGGCAAGGCCGGCCGCAATGGCCGCAGCCTGGCCATCCTGCTGTCGGAGGAATTCGAGAACAAGATCCGCCAGGGCCTGCTCCACGAGGGCGACAAGCTGCCCACCGAGTCGGAGCTGGTGCGCAGCTACGACGTGAGCCGCACCGTGGTGCGCGAGGCCATCTCCAAGCTACAGGCCGCCGGATGGGTGGAAACACGCCACGGCATTGGCACCTTCGTGCGAGCCGCACGCCAGGAAGGCAGCCTCACGCTCAGCGCCCGCGAGCTCAGCGAGTCAGTGGACGTGCTGGCCGTGCTGGAGCTGCGCATCAGCCTGGAGACCGAGGCCGCGGGCCTGGCCGCCCAGCGCCGCAGCGCCGAGCACCTGCGCGTGCTGCGCGAAGCGCTGGCCGCCTTCGAGCGCCACGCGGCAGGCGGCGACACCGTGGCGCACGACCTGGCCTTTCACCTCGGTATCGCGCAGGCCACGGGCAACCCCTACTTCCGCGAGATCCTGGCGCACTTCGGTGCGCTGCTGATCCCGCGCACCCGCATCACCTCCATCCAGGCGCCGGGGCGCGACCCGGACTACCTGCGCCGCGTGCACCGCGAGCACGAGGAGATCTACAACGCCATCGAGCGCCAGGACGCCGATTCGGCCCGCGCCGCCATGCGCATCCACCTGACCAATTCGCGCGAGCGCCTGCGGCTGGCTCAAAAGCGCAGCGCGCCGGCTTCATAGCTTTTTCGGCCTCCAGCCCTTGTACGGCAAGCGCAGGTAGCTCACTTTTTTGACATTCCAGCGCCCGCCGCAGGCGTGCAAGCCGTACTTCCCCGCTTGCCAGCGGCGTTTTTGCAGTTATATGATGACTTATAACAAGCAGCAGGAGACAAAGCCCATGCCACCCCCTTCCACCACCCGCCGCGCTGCGGCCCTGGCGCTGGCCGCCCTGTGCGCCGCGCCGCTCGCCCCCGCCGCCTGGGCAGCCGGTGCGGCCTGGCCCGCCAAGCCCATCCGGCTCATCGTTCCCTACCCGCCGGGGGGCAGCTCGGACATCATCGCCCGCTCGATCAGCCAGCAGGTCTCGCAGGCGCTACAGCAGCCGGTGATCGTGGAGAACAAGCCGGGCGCCAATGGCAACCTGGGCGCGGAGATGGTCGCGCACGCCCCGCCCGACGGCTACACCTGGCTGCTGTGCGACCTGGGCGCGCTCGCCATCTCGCCATCCGTGTACACCCGGCTCGCGTTCGACCCGTCCAAGGACCTGCGCGGCGCGGCCCTGCTGGCCTACTCGCCGCACATGCTGGTGGTGCACCCCTCGGTGCCCGCGAACAACCTCCAGGAGCTGGTGGCGCTCTCGCAAAAGCAGGACCTGAACTTCGCCGTGACCGCCACCGGCAGCGCGCCGCACCTGGCGGGCGTGGAGCTGGCGCGGATCACCGGCGCCAAGTGGGTCTACGTGCCCTACAAGGGCGGCGTGCAGTCGGTGCAGGACACCGTGGCGGGCCAGACCCAGGTGCTGATGAACGGCATGCTCGCCACCTACCCGCAGGTGCAGGCGGGCAAGCTCAAGCTGCTGGGTATCTCCAAGGCCACGCGCATGCCGCTGATCGCCGACGTGCCCACGCTGGCCGAGCAGGGCGCCAAGGGCTTTGAGTCCGGCACCTGGCAGGGCGTGGTG
Organism: Acidovorax sp.; assembly: GCA_030150585.1. Taxonomy (GTDB): domain Bacteria; phylum Pseudomonadota; class Gammaproteobacteria; order Burkholderiales; family Burkholderiaceae_C; genus JASLFM01. The sequence continues at coordinate 6,901 of JASLFM010000413.1, read as the reverse complement.
CTGCCCGCCAAGACACCCGAGGCGGTGGTGCAGCGCATCCAGCAGGCGCTGGTGGCCGCCATCCGCACGCCCGAAGTGCGCGCGCGCCTGACCAACCAGGGCGCCGAGGTGGTGACCATGACGCCCGCCGAAACCGACCGCTTCTTCAACGCCGAGCGCGCACGCTGGCGCCAGGTGGTGCAGGCCGCGCAGGTCAAGCTCGATTGAACCCGCCCACAACACCCAGGAGACATCCCTTGAAAAAAATCCTCGCCGCCCTGGCCACCACCGTGGCCCTGTCCGCCGCAGCTGCATGGCCGGAAAAGAGCGTGACCATCGTCGTGCCCTTCCCGCCCGGCGGCTCCACCGACACCATCGCCCGCGCCCTCGCACAGAAGATGGGCGAAAAACTCGGCCAGCCCTTCGTGGTGGACAACCGCCCGGGCGCCACCGGCACCATCGGCGCCACGGCCGTCAAGCGCGCGCCGGCGGACGGCTATACGCTGCTGTTCGCGTCGCTCGGGCCCTACGTCATCACGCCCCATCTGATGAAGACCGCACCCTACGACGCGGCGGCCGACTTCGACTACCTCACCGTGCCCGTGCAGGCGCCCAACGTGCTGGTGGCCTCGCCCACGCAGAAAGCACGCACCGTCGCCGATGTAGTGGCCGCACTGCAGGCGCAGCCGGGCAAGCTCAGCTTCGCGAGTTCGGGCAACGGCTCGTCAGACCACCTCTCGGCCGAGATGTTCTGGCAGCAGACGGGGACCTCGGGCACGCACATCCCCTACAAGGGCGGCGCACCCGCCATCAACGACCTGCTGGGCGGGCAGGTGGATTTTTCGTTCCAGAACGTGAACGCGGTGCTGCAGCACATCCGCGCGGGCAAGCTGCACGCCATTGCCGTGACCGGCGACAAGCGTTCGCCCGTGCTGCCCAGCGTGCCCACGCTGGCCGAGGCGGGCGTTAAGGGCGCCGAGGTCTATTCCTGGCAAGGCCTGGCCGCGCCCCGGGGGCTGCCCGCCGACGTGAAGGCTAGGCTCGGCCAGGCCGCGATCGACGCGATCCGCGACCCGGAAATCTCCAAGCGCTTCACCGACCAGGGCCTGGAGATCGTGGGCAGCACGCCCGCCGAATTCACTGCCTTCCAGGCGCGCGAGAACGCCCGCTGGAAAAATCTGATCCAGGCCCGCAAGATCACCATCGACTGACCATGTCTTCCACGCCCACCATCACCGAAATTGAAGTCATCCCCGTTGCCGGCCGCGACGGCATGCTGCTGAACCTGAGCGGCGCGCACGGCCCGTACTTCACGCGCAACGTGCTGCTCATCCACGACAGCGCGGGCCACACCGGCGTGGGCGAAGTGCCGGGCGGCGAAGGCATTCGCCAGGCACTCGAAGACGCCCGGCCGCTGCTGATGGGCCAGAGCGTGGGCCGGCACCTGCAGCTGCTGCAGCGCGTGCGTGAACTGCTCTCGGGCCGCGACAGCGGCGGGCGCGGACTGCAGACCTTTGACCTGCGCATCGCCATCCACGCCGTCACGGCCGTCGAATCCTGCCTGCTCGACCTGCTGGGCCAGCACCTGGGCGTGCCCGTGGCGGCGCTCCTGGGCGAGGGCCAGCAGCGCGAGCGCGTGGAGATGCTGGGCTACCTGTTCTTCGTCGGCGAGAGCGACAAGACCGATCTGCCCTACGTGAAGCCCGGCGAAGACCGGACCGGCACCGACGACTGGACACAGGTGCGCCACATGGCGGCGATGACGCCTGCATCAATAGTGCGCCAGGCCGAGGCCACCCACACGCGCTACGGCTTCAACGACTTCAAGCTCAAGGGCGGCGTGCTCGCGGGCGAGCAGGAGATCGAGGCCGTCACCGCGCTGGCCCAGCGCTTCCCCCACGCTCGCGTGACGCTGGACCCGAACGGCGGCTGGCTGCTGAAGGACGCCATCCGCCTGATGCGCGAAATGCGCGGCGTGCTGGCCTATGCCGAGGATCCCTGCGGCGCCGAGGACGGCTTTTCGGGCCGCGAGGTGATGGCCGAATTCCGCCGCGCCACCGGCCTGCCCACAGCCACCAACATGGTCGCCACCGACTGGCGGCAGATGGTGCACGCGCTGTCGCTGCAGTCGGTGGACATTCCGCTGGCCGACCCGCATTTCTGGACCATGGCCGGCTCCGTGCGCGTGGGCCAGACCTGCCGCGACTGGGGGCTGACCTGGGGCTCGCACTCCAACAACCACTTCGACATCTCGCTCGCCATGTTCACGCACGTGGCGGCCGCCGTGCCGGGCAAGGTCACGGCCATCGACACGCACTGGATCTGGCAGGACGGGCAGTTCCTCACCCAGAACCCGCTGCAGATCCGCGGCGGCTTCGTCGAAGTGCCGAAAGCACCGGGCCTGGGCGTGACGGTGGACCGCGCCGCGCTGCAGCGCGCGAATGCCCTGTACCAGCAGCACGGCCTGGGCGCGCGCGATGATGCCATTGCCATGCAGTACCTGATTCCCGGCTGGAAGTTCGACAACAAGCGCCCTTGCATGGTTCGCTGATTGCTACTCTTTAGATAGCTTGTTGCGCACGACTGGCAAGTGCTAGATGCCTATTTGGCTTCAACCTTCTGCTGCAGCAATTGCGCCGCCACCGCCACGGCGATCACCTCGGGCTCTTTGCCCGTGATGCCCGGCACGCCGATGGGGCAGGTCACCTGGTCCAGCTCCTCGTCGGTGAAGCCGCGCTCGCGCAGGCGGCGGCTGAAGGTGGCCCACTTGGTCTTGCTGCCGATGAGGCCGATGAAAGGCAGATCGCCCTGGGCGCGCTGGCGCTTGAGGCATGCGGCCACCACGTCCAGGTCTTCGGCATGGCTGAAGCTCATGATGAGCACCAGCGAGCCCGAAGCCAGCGTGGGCACGGCGGCCTGCACCGGGTCGGAATGTTCGCACTGCGCGCCCTCGGGCGCGGGGTCGGGGAAGATGCCGTCGCGGCTGTCGATCCAGGTCAGCGCGAACGGCAGAGGCGCGAGCGCGCGCGCCAGGGCATGGCCCACGTGCCCGCCGCCGAACAACGCCACGGGGGTGAAGTGCTGCGTCAGGCGCGCGCGCAGGGCGGGCGCATCGGATGCTCCCACGCAGGTGAAGCGCAGGTGCACCACGCCGCCGCAGCACTGGCCCAGGCTGGGCCCGAGCGGGTAGCGGCGGACCGCGCTGGCACCCGCAGGGCCCGCCAGGCGCCGCTGCGCCTCGGCGATGGCCTCGAACTCGAGGTGCCCGCCGCCGATGGTGCCCACGAGCCCCTCGGCGGACACGGCCATCCAGGCCCCGCGCTCGCGCGGCACTGAGCCTTGGGTAGACTCCACCTCCACGAGGCAGACCGGCACCCGCGCCAGCACATCCAGCAACATCTGCAAAGCCGTCACGGCCTATCCTCCAGGGTCCGACCTTGTTCTGCTTTCCTCGCCAGCATACGCCCCACCATCATGTCGTTCCGCACCTGTTCCACCGCGGGCCTCCTGGCCGCCACGGCCCTGCTGCTCGCCGCCTGCCAGTCGGCCCCGCCGAGTCCGTCGGTGCCGCCCGGCGTGCCAGCCGGCACGGCCACCGCGCCTTCTGCCTCCGCCTCGCAAGCCAGCACGCCGCGCGCCTACCGCCAGGATGCGGCGCGGCATCTGTACGGACTGAACGCCCAGCGCATCTACCCCGGCAAGCTGCCCTCGATGCTTTACGCCGTGGGCGTGCTGGAGGTGGACATCGACCGCACCGGCCACGTCACGCGCCTGCACTGGATGCGCGCGCCGCGCCATGCCCCCGAGGTCGTGGCCGAGATCGAGCGCACCGTGCGTGCCGCGGCCCCCTTTCCCGTCCCCGCGCGCCTGGGGCGCGTGACCTACACCGACGTGTGGCTGTGGGATGAGTCGGGCCGCTTCCAGCTCGATACCCTGACCGAAGGGCAGATGCAGAACTGAAAACGTGTTCAGGAGCCGCGGTACGTGGAATAGCTCCACGGGCTCACGAGCAGCGGCACGTGGTAGTGCTGGTCGGCATGGGCCACCCCGAAGTCCAGGCTCACCTGGTTCAGGAAGTTGGGCTCCGGCAGCTGCACGCCGCGCGCGCGAAAGTAGCCCGCCACGTCGAAGGTGAGGCGGTACGTTCCCACCCGGAGGCTCGCGTTGTCAAACAGCGGCGCATCGGTGCGGCCGTCGTGGTTGAGCACGAGGCGCTTGACCAGCGTGGCGCGCTCGCCTTCCGTGGAATACAGCGCGACCGCCATGCCCGCGGCGGGGCAGCCGTTCATCGTGTCGAGGACGTGGGTGCTCAGGCCCATGGAATTCTCCTAAGCCGCTCTATGGCGGTATACAACCATTGAAAGTGTATACACTTTTTGTACATCGGCAACCCAGGGATTACCCCGCCCGACCCGCGCGTGCAGCCCCTGGCGTCGTTCTACACTTGTTCCTCCGCCTATCCGACAACGTCAAGGAGACAAGCCCATGAACATCCGATCGACGCTGCTTGCGAGCAGTTTGGCGCTGGCGCTGGCCAGCCTCGCCGCGTGCAGCAGCACGCCCCCGCAGGCCGCGGCCCAGGCGCCCGCCGCCGTCCAGCAAACCTCGGCCGCGCAGGCGGCGAGCGCCGCCTATGACTTCGACATGGACGTGTTCCACCCGGTCGTGGCGAAGAACGGCATGGTGGCCACCGAGCAAGAGCTGGCCTCGAAGATCGGCCTGGACATCCTCAAGGCCGGCGGCAACGCCGTGGATGCGGCCGTGGGCATCGGCTTCGCACTGGCCGTGGCCCTGCCCAACGCGGGCAACCTCGGCGGTGGCGGCTTCATGATGGTGCACGACGCCAAGACGGGCAAGGACGTGGCGCTGGACTTCCGCGAGGTCGCTCCGCTCAAGGCCACGCGGGACATGTACCTCGACGCCAAGGGCAACGTGATCAACGGCAAGTCGCTCTACACGCACTACGCCGTGGGCGTGCCCGGCACCGTGGCCGGCATGGAGCATGCGCTCAAGACCTGGGGCACCATGCCGCTGGCCAAGGTGATTGCACCCGCCATCGCGCTGGCCGAGCAGGGCTACCCCGTCAGCGAGACGCTGGCCAAGATCCTCGACCAGGAAAAGAAGAACATGGGCCAGTGGCCCGCCACGAAGGCCATCTTCTGGAAGAACGGCGAACCGCTCAAGCGCGGCGACCTGCTCGTGCAGAAGGACCTGGCCGAGTCGATGAAACTGATCGGCCAGCAAGGCGCCAAGGCCTTCTACGAGGGTGCGATCGCGCAGAAGATCGCGGCCGAAATGGCCCCGCACGCAGGCGCTCTCACGCTGCAGGACCTGCGCGAATACAAGGTGGTGGAACGCGTGCCCACGCGCGGCACCTACCGCGGCTATGAGGTCGTGACCATGCCGCCCCCCTCCTCCGGCGGCCCGCACCTGGTGCAGATCCTCAACATGCTGGAGCCACTGCCGCTCGCGCAATGGGGCCCCAACAGCGCCCAGACCATCCACTACATGGCCGAGAGCATGAAGCTGGCCTACGCCGACCGGGCCGAGTACCTGGGCGACCCGGATTTCGTGAAGATTCCGCTCAAGGGCCTGACCGCCAAGGCCTACGCTGCGCAACTCGGCAAGACCATCGACCCCAACCGTGCCCGCCCCGCCAAGGAGATCAAACCCGGCAAGCCCCAGCCGTATGAGAGCGACCAGACCACGCACTTCTCCGTGGTGGACAAGGCCGGCAACGCCGTGGCCGTGACCTATACGCTCAACACCAACTTCGGCAGCGGCATCGTGGCGGCGGGCACCGGCATCCTGCTCAACAACGAGATGGACGACTTCTCCGCCAAGCCCGGCGTGGCCAACGCCTACGGCCTCGTGGGCGGCGATGCCAACGCCGTGGCCGCCAAGAAGCGCCCCCTGTCGTCGATGACGCCCACCATCGTGCTCAAGGACGGCAAGATCGCCTTCGTCACCGGCAGCCCCGGCGGCGCGCGCATCATCACGACCGTGCTGCAGACGGTGGTCAACATGGTCGACTTCAACATGAACCCCGCCGAGGCCGCCGCCACCCCGCGCGTGCACCACCAGTGGACGCCCGACGAGCTGCGCATCGAGAAGGGGCTCTCGCCCGACACGATCGCTCTGCTGAAGCAGCGCGGCCACAACGTGGCGCTGAAGGCCTCGATGGGCCGCACGCAGACCATCCAGCTGCGCGGCGGCATGCTCTACGGCTATTCCGACCCGCGCAACCCCGACGGCCAGACGCTGGGGTACTGATCCATCAAACCATGCGAAAAAGGGCCGCACCCGGCTGGGTGCGGCCCTTTTTTCTTGCGCGGCCGGACTCAGGCCGGCGCCTTCTGGCCGATCTCGAAGTTCGCCATCTTCTCCAGCGCACGCACCATGCCCGAATGGTCCCAGGCCGCGCCGCCATGCGCCACGCAGGCGTTGAACAGCTCCTGCGCGGTGGCCGTGTTGGGCAGCGACACGCCCAGCGCGCGGGCGCTGGACAGGGCCAGGTTCAGGTCCTTCTGGTGCAGGGCGATGCGGAAGCCCGGGTCGAAGGTGCGCTTGATCATGCGCTCGGCGTGCACTTCCAGGATCTTGGAAGAAGCGAAGCCGCCCAGCAGTGCCTGGCGCACGCGCGCCGGATCGGCGCCCGCCTTGCTGGCGAACAACAGCGCCTCGGCCACGGCCTCGATATTCAGCGCCACGATGATCTGGTTGGCCACCTTGGCGGTCTGGCCGTCGCCGTTGCCGCCCACGAGGGTGATGTTCTTGCCCATCAGGTCGAACAGGGGCTTGACGCGCTCGAACGCGGCGTCGGGGCCGCCGACCATGATCGACAGCGTGGCGTTCTTGGCGCCCACCTCGCCGCCGGACACCGGCGCATCGAGGTACTGCGCGCCAGCGGCTTCGATGCGCT
>JASLFM010000402.1 GCA_030150585.1 Acidovorax sp. | reverse complement strand
CCCTTCTTGATGGAGGCGATGATGGCCTTGGCCTCGTCTTCCTTCTCCACCAGGATATGGCTGGCCTTGTATTCCTTGCCGGTGTTCGCGGCCACGAACTTGTCGTACTCGGCCTGGATCTCGGCGTCGGTGACGGGGTTTTTCTTCTGGTAGTCGGCGAACAGCTCGCGAATCAGAATGGTCTGGCGGGCCAGTTCCATCTGGTTCTTGTAGTCGTCGGAGGCATCCAGGCCGCGCTTTTGGGCTTCCTGCAGGAAGATTTCGCGGGCGATCACTTCTTCCTTGATCTGGTTCTCGACTTCCGGCGTGATGGGGCGGCCAGAGCGCTCCACCTGCTGCTTCAGAACCTCGGCGCGCTCCTTGGGAACGGGCTTGCCGTTGACGATGGCCAGGTTTTGTGCGGCGACGGGCAGTGCCATCGAGCCCAACACGGCGGCGGCCACGAGGCCGGACAAGAGCTTTTTCTTCATGAAGAATCCAAAAATCAAAGGATGTTTGCAGGCTCGAGGCCAGCAGGCTGAACAGACAGTGTTTGCTCAGAGAAGTTCAATCGCCAGGGCATGAAGGCCCCGGTCGATGAATTCTTGCAGCGCATCATACACAAGGCGATGCTGGGCCACGCGCGGCTTGCCGGCCAGCAGCGGCGAGGCGATGCGCACGCGGAAATGGGTGCCGAAGCCCGTGCCATTGGAGCCCGCATGGCCCATGTGGGCGCCGCTCTCGTCGATGACCTCGAGCTGCGTGGGGGCGAGGCGCTCGCGCAGGCGCGCGTCGAGTGCCTGGGCCGTGATGGAGGCGTTCATGGCTGGGCGTCCTTGGCGCCGTCCTTGTCCTCGTCTTCTTTCATGAAGCGGCTCAGGTACAGCGCCTGGGCGATCACGAAGACGAACATGAGGCCGATGCCGCCGAACAGCTTGAAGTTGACCCAGGTGTCGGTGTCGAAGGTATGGGCAACCCAGAGGTTCACGACACCCATGACGGCGAAGAAGCCGGTCCAGCTCCAGTTCATGGTGCGCCAAGCGGCGTCGGGCAGGTCCATTTGCGAACCCATCAGCGAGCGGATCAGGTTCTTGCGAAACACGAGCTGGCCGACCAGCAGCGCGCCGCCCATGAGCCAGTACAGCACCGTGGGCTTCCACTTGATGAAGGTTTCACTGTGTGACAACAACGTGGCGCCACCGAAGACCACGATCACGCCCAGGCTGAGCCATTGCATGGGCTCGACCTTGCCGTGGCGCAGGCGCAGGTAGGCGATCTGCGCCACAGTGGCGGCGATGGCCACGGCCGTGGCCGTGTAAATCCCCCAGACCTTGAAGGCCGCAAAGAACAGGATGATGGGGAAGAAGTCGATCAGTATCTTCATAACGTCAGGGTGCGGGCGGCTCGAAGTCGAGCGATGCCGAATTCATGCAATAGCGCAGCCCCGTGGGGCCGGGGCCGTCCTCGAACACATGGCCCAGGTGCGCCCCGCATTGTGCACACACGGTTTCGGTGCGCACCATGCCGTGGCTGCGGTCCACGTGCTCGGTGATCGCGCCGGGCACGGCGCGCCAGAAGCTGGGCCAGCCGCAGCCCGCATCGAACTTGGTGTCCGAGTCGAACAACTTGGCACCGCAGCAAATGCAGTGGTAGCTGCCGTCGGCCCAATGGGCTTCGTACTTGCCCGTGAACGGGCGCTCGGTGGCTGCGTGGCGCGTGACCTGGAAGGCCGCGGGTTCGGCCCCCTTCTCGCGCAGCAGGGCCTGCCATTCGGCGTCGGTTTTCTGGATGGGATGGTTCATGATGAACAGCTGATGGCGATGTGGGCCGCCCAGTCGGGCGGAAAGTCGGCAAAGCGTTCGCAGCCCGGGTGCTCGTCGAACGGCCGCGCGAGCACCTGCTGCAGGGTTTGGAGTTCGGAAAAGTCGCCAAGTTTCGCTGCGCGGATGGCCTGTTCGCCCAGGTGGTTGCGCAGCACGTACTTCGGGTTGGTTCTGAGCATCAAATCGGCCGCCAGCGCCTTTTCTTCCTGTGCCAGTAGCTCCGAATAGGATAGCAGCCAGCGATCCCAGCCCTCGCGGTCCAGGAACAGGTCGCGCACGGGGGCGAAATCGCCATGGCCCACGGCGTGCGACAGGCGGCGCCAGAAGATCGTGTAGTCCACGCCGTCCTGGGCGAGTAGCTGCAGGATGCCGTCGATGAGCGCTGCATCGTTCTCGCGCGCCGTGCCCAGCCCCAGCTTGGCGCGCATGCGGGCCATGAACTCGGCGGGGAACACGCTCTTGTATGGCTCGAGCGCGGCCAGGGCCGCGTCCTGCTCGCCGATCAGCGGCAGCAGCGCCTGGCCCAGGCAGAACAGGTTCCAGTAGGCGACGTTGGGCTGGCGGTTGTAGGCGTAGCGGCCCTGGGTGTCGCTGTGGTTGCAGACATGGCCGGGCACGAAGGCGTCGAGGAACTGGAACGGGCCGTAGTCGATCGTGAGCCCGAGGATGCTCATGTTGTCGGTGTTCATCACCCCATGGCAAAAGCCCACGGCCTGCCACTGTGCGAGCAGTGCGGCCGTTCGCTCGCTCACGGCTTGGAGCAGGGCGGCGTAGGGGTTGGCCGCTGCGCGGCATGCGGGGTAGTAGCGCTCAATCACGTAGTCGGCCAGCGTGCGCAGTTCGTCGATCTGGTCCCGGGCCGCGAAGTGCTCGAAATGGCC
>JASLFM010000306.1 GCA_030150585.1 Acidovorax sp. | reverse complement strand
GTACAGGCCGTTGATCACGGTCTCGATCGGCACGCCGCGCGCCGTGTGCGTCTGCGGGTCGAAGAAGATCTCGGCATGCGCCACGTGGTCGGCCACGGCGCGCGCCAGGTAGGCACGGGCCATGTCGTAGAAGTCCTGCTCATGCAGCAACACGCTGGCGCCCGCGTAGTAGATGTCGAGAAAGCTCTGCAGGTTGGTAAAGGCGTAGGCGCGGCGCAGTTCCTCCACGCTCGCGTAAGGCAGCTCCACGCCGTTGCGCTGCGCGAGCGCGAAGATCAGCTCGGGCTCCAGCGAACCCTCGATGTGGATGTGCAGCTCGGCCTTGGGCATGGCGCGCAAGAGCGCGGGCAGGCGCGCGGCGGGGACGGGCGGTACCTTGAACATCAGCAGACTCCGAAGGTGATGCCGCTGGCCTTGAGGAAGCGGCGGTATGCGGATGATGCCTTGTCCGCGGCTGTGTGCAACTCCGCGCGCAAGTCGAGCGGCAGGCGCTGCGGGCGCTGCGATTCGAGCACCGGCTGGTCTTGCGTGAAGATCGTGTGCTGGAAGGCCTGCAGCTTCTCGTCGGGCGTGTCGAAATCGGCCACCGCGAGGCGGAACCACACGCGGCTCGTCTCGGGCGTGAGCGGGCACACGAAGAGCCCGATCGCCTCGCGCCAGCCCTGCACGGCAGTGGTGCCGGCCTCGGGCACCTTGGTCAGCACGGCCGTGTAGGGGCCGGTGACCTCGTAGGTGTATTCCACCTGCGCCGCCTGGGTGGAGTGCAGGTTGGACTGCGGCTGCCAGGCCTTGCAGCCCGTGGCGATCAGCCCCGTTTCCAAGGGTTCCACGCGGTAGTCCTCGATGGCCGTGGCCTCGCGCGTGCCCAGCCAGCCTTCGTGCACGAAGCCGAAATGCGACATGTCGAGGAAATTCTCGATGATGCGTGGCGCACTGGCGGCCACGTCGTAGGGGCCGCAGTTGAGCTTGCGCAGGCGCGCATCGCCCTCGGCCGCGAAGGCGGGCAGCGGCGCATCGCCAGCCTCCAGCCGCACCCACACAAGGCCGTGGGCCTCATACGCCGCATAGTGGCGGGCACAGTGCGTGGCGGGCGGCGTGAAATGCGGCAGCGCGGGCACATGCACGCACTGCCCACCGGCAGCGAACTGCCAGCCGTGGTAGGGGCACTCCAGCCGGCCGCCGTGCACGCGGCCCAGCGACAGGCGCGCACCGCGGTGCGGGCACTGGTCGGCGAAGGCCTGGACGCGGCCTTCGGCGTCGCGCCAGAGCACGACATCGCGCTCCAGCAGGCGCACGGCCAACGGAGCCTGCACGACATCCCGAGCCTCGGCGACAGGGTGCCAAAGGGTTGCTTCGATCATGGGGCACTCATTTTGAAAGAAAAAGGGCCGCCTGCAGGCGGCCCTTGAGGGTCAACGCAGCGCGCGGCTTACTTCTTGTCGCCGCCCGGCACCTTGCCTTCCACGCCCTTGACGTAGAAGCTGATGCTGGTCAGGAACTTGTCGTCGGCCACGGCGTCCTTTTCAAGCACGGTCTTGCCGGCGTTGTCCACGATCGGGCCCTTCCAGATCACGAAGCTGCCGTCCTTAAGACCGGCCTTCACGGCGTCGACCTTGGCCTTGGCTTCGGCCGGCACGTCCTCGGCGATGGAGACGAGGTCGATCGCGCCCTCCTTCACGCCCCACCAGCTCTGGCCGGTTTCCCACTTGCCGTCGAGCACGTCCTTGGTGGCCTTGATGTAGTACGGCGCCCAGTTGATGATGGACGAACCCAGGTGGGCCTTGGGACCGTAGGCAGTCATGTCGGAATCCCAGCCGAAGGCGCGCTTGCCCTTTTCCTGCGCGGTCTTGAGCACGGCGGGCGAATCGGTGTTCTGGAACAGCACGTCGGCGCCGCCGTTGATCAGGCTGGTGGCGGCCTCGGTTTCCTTGGGCGGGCTGAACCACTCGTTCACCCAGACCACCTTGGTCTTGATCTTGGGGTTCACCGACTGCGCGCCCAGCGTGAAGCTGTTGATGTTGCGGATCACCTCGGGGATCGGCACCGAACCCACCACGCCCAGCGTGTTCGACTTGGTCATGGCGCCCGCGATCACGCCGGCCATGTAGGCGCCCTCATACGTGCGGCTGTCGTAGGTGCGCACGTTGGCGGCGGTCTTGTAGCCCGTGGCGTGCTCGAACTTCACGTCGGGGAAGTCGGGGGCGATCTTCTGGATCGGCTCCATGTAGCCGAAGGTCGTGCCGAAGATCAGCTTGTTGCCCTGGCTGGCCATGTCGCGCAGCACGCGCTCGGCGTCGGCGCCTTCGGGCACGCTCTCCACGTAGCTCGTGGCGATCTTGTCGCCGAATTCCCTCTCGAGCGCCTTGCGCGCCTCGTCGTGGGCGAAGGACCAGCCGCCGTCACCCACGGGACCGACATAGGCGAACGCGATCTTGAGCGGCTCGGGCTTGGGCGCGGGCGCCTCGGCGGCGGGAGCGGGCGCAGGCGCGGGGGCCGGTGCGGGCTCTTCCTTCTTGCCACAGCCTGCCAGCGCGGCGGCAGCCACGGCGGAGAGGGCAGCCACCTTGAGCAGAGAGCGTTTCTGCAGATCAGTCATGTCGGTTCCTTCTTAGGGGGAGGGTTGGAGAGAAAAGTCATTATGGGCCCACTGGTTTCGCCGCCGGGCCGCCCCAAGGCGAAACGCGGCCCCCTTGGGGGGCAGGGAGCGACACGCAGTGCGCGACCGTGGGGGCCACATCATGAGCCGGGGTAAAAGGGTTTGCCCAGCGAGGCGGGCATGTTGATGCGAATCCACGTCGGATTGCGCGAGATGAGCGCCAGCACCACGATGGTGGCCAGGTACGGCAGCATGGACAGCAGCTGGCTCGCCACCTGCACGCCCGTGGCCTGCAGATGGAACTGCAGCATGGTCACGCCGCCGAACAGGTAGGCGCCCAGCAGCACCCGCGCGGGCCGCCAGGTGGCGAAGGTGGTGAGCGCCAGCGCGATCCAGCCGCGCCCGGCCACCATGCCCTCGACCCACAGCGGCGTGTACACGGTGGAGATGTAGGCCCCCGCCAGCCCGCACAGCGCACCACCGGCCACCACCGCCGCGAGCCGGATGCGGCGCACCGGGTAGCCCAGCGCATGCGCCGACTCGGGCGACTCGCCCACCGAGCGCAGCACCAGGCCCGCGCGCGAGCGGTACAGGAACCAGATCAGCCCGGCCGCCAGCAGCATGGTCAGGTACACCAGCGGATGCTGCTGGAACAGCGCAGGCCCCACGAGCGGGATGTCGCCCAGCACGGGGAGCACATATTTGGGCGATTCGGGCAGCTTGGCCTGCACGTAGCTGATGCCCGCGAAGGCCGAGAAGCCCACGCCGAACAGCGACAGCGCCAGGCCCGTGGCGTACTGGTTGGTGTTGAGCCAGATGACCAGCACCCCGAAGATGGCCGCGAGCAGTGCGCCCGCCCCCATGCCCGCCGCGAAGCCCAGCCAGGTGCTGCCCGTGTGTACCACCGTGGCGAAGCCCGCGATGGCGGCGCAGAGCATCATGCCTTCGGCCCCGAGGTTGACGATGCCGGACTTCTCGTTGATCAGCAGGCCCAGTGCCGCAATGGCGAGCACGGTGCCCGCGCTCAGCGTGGAGCCGATCAGGAGTGCATAGGATTCCATCACTGGCCTCCCTTCGATGCGACCCAGCGGACGCGGTACGCGATCAGCGTGTCGCAGGCCAGCAGCGTGAACAGCAGCAGGCCCTGGAACACGCCCGTGAGCGACTTCGGCAAACCCAGGCGCGACTGCGCCAGTTCGCCGCCGATGTAGAACATGCTCATGAGGATGGCCGAGAACACCATGCCCACCGGGTGCAGCCTTCCGACGAAGGCCACGATGATGGCTGCGAAGCCGTAGCCCGCGGGCACGTAAGGCGTGAGCTGGCCGAGCGGCCCCGCCACTTCGAGCGCCCCCGCCAGGCCCGCCGCGCCGCCCGAGATGAGCAGCGCCGTCCACAGCGCGCGCCGCGAGGAAAAACCCGCGTAGCGCGCGGCCGCGGGCGCCAGGCCGCCCACCTGCTGCGCGAAGCCCGAGCGCGTGCGGAACAGGAACACCCACAGCGCCGCGACGCCCGCCAGCGCGAGCACGAGCCCGATGGATACGCGCGAGCCCGGGAACAGGCGCGGTATCTGCGTGACGCGCTCGAACATCTTGGTCTGAGGGAAGTTGTAGCCCATCGGGTCCTTCCAGGGCCCGTAGACCAGGTAGCCCAGCACCAGCGTGGCCACGTAGACGAGCATCAGGCTCACGAGGATCTCGTTCGCGTTGAACTTGTCGCGCAGCAGCGCCGTGATGCCCGCCCAGACCATGCCGCCGACCGCGCCCGCCACCAGGATGGCGGGCACGATCCAGGGCCCCGTGGTCTTGTCGGCCAGCAGGGCGATGCCGCCCGCGGCCACGGCGCCGATCACGAACTGCCCCTCAGCGCCGATGTTCCAGACGTTGGAGCGGAAGCACACGGCCAGCCCCAGCGCGATGAGCAGCAGCGGCGTGGCCTTCACCATGAGCTCGCCCACGGCGTAGGGCGTCTTGATGGGCTCCCAGAAGAACACCTGCAGCCCGCGCACCGGGTCCTTGCCCAGCAGCGCGAACAGGGCCACGCCCAGCAGCACGGTGATGGCCAGCGCCAGGATCGGCGAGCCGAAGCTGAACAGGCGCGAAGCCTGCGCGCGCGCCTCAAGCTTCAGCATGGGCCACCTCCACTTTCTGCAGATGGGCCTGCACCTCGGCATGCCACAGGCCGCTCATCCATTCGCCGATACGCTCCACGGTGGCCTCGGCGCGCGGCACGGAGGGCGACAGCCGCCCCTTGGCCACCACATGCAGCCGATCGCAGATCTCGAACAATTCGTCCAGCTCCTCGCTGAGTACCAGCACGGCGCAGCCCGCATCGCGCAGCGCCAGGATTTCGCCGCGGATCTGCGCGGCCGCACCCACGTCCACGCCCCAGGTGGGCTGCGAGACGATGAGCAGCTTGGGGTTGGCGTCGATCTCGCGGCCCACAATGAATTTCTGCAGGTTGCCGCCCGAAAGCGACTTGGCCGCCGCATGCGGCCCGCCCGCCTTGACATGGAAGCGCTCGATGATGGCGCGCGCATGCGCCTCGAGCTGGCCCATGCGCAGCCAGCCGCCCGCGCCCACGGCGTTGTCGCGCGTGAGCAGCAGGTTGTGCGCCAGGCCCATGGTGGGCACGGCGCCGCGGCCCAGGCGCTCCTCGGGCACGAAATGCAGCCCCAGCGCGCGGCGCTGGCGGGGGTTCATGCGGCCGGCATCCTGCCCGGCCACCTGCACCATGGCGGGCGCGGCGCGCGTGTCTTCGCCCGAGAGCGCGTAGAGCAGCTCCTTCTGGCCATTGCCCGACACGCCCGCGATGCCCACGACCTCGCCCGCGCGCACCTCGAACTGCAGGTCGATCAGGTCCACGCCGAACTGGTCGGCGCGCGGCAGCGACAGACCCTGCACCTTCAGAACGGTGGCGCCCGCCTGCACTTCGCGGTGCGTGAGCGCGGGGGGCTCGGCGCCGATCATGAGGCGCGAGAGCGAGGCATTCGATTCCTCGGCCGGGTTGCACACCCCCGTCACCTTGCCGCCGCGCAGCACCGTGCAAGCCGTGCACAGCGCGCGGATCTCGTGCAGCTTGTGGCTGATGTAGAGAATGCTGCAGCCCTCGCTGGCGAGCTTGCGCAGCACCACGAAGAGTTTTTCGACGGCCTGGGGCGTGAGCACCGAGGTGGGCTCGTCGAGGATCAGCAGGCGCGGGTTGGTGAGCAGGGCGCGGATGATCTCCACGCGCTGCATCTCGCCCACGGAGAGGGTGTGCACGGGCCGCAGCGGGTCGATCTCCAGGCCGTACTCGGCCGCCTTCTCGGCGATGCGCCGCGTGACCTCGGCCAGCGGCTGGCTCTTGTCCAGCCCCAGCCACACGTTCTCGGCCACCGTGAGCGTGTCGAAAAGGCTGAAATGCTGGAACACCATGGCGATGCCGAGCTGCCGCGCTTCCTGCGGGTTGCGGATGTGCACCGGCTTGCCATCCACCTGCACCGTGCCCTCGTCGGGCTTGACGGCGCCGTAGATGATCTTCATGAGCGTCGACTTGCCCGCGCCGTTCTCGCCCAGCACGGCATGGACCTCGCCCGGCCGCACGGTCAGCGACACGCCGCTGTTGGCCACCACGGCCGGATAGCGCTTGGTGATGCCCGCCAGCTGCAGCCGTGGAGGCGGTGCGCTGGCCGCCTGGGGAATCTCGGGGGATTTCATGCGGGGATTGTCTCTCAATTTGTTAATCGTTATGCATCAAAATCCATGGTAGCGCTTATTCCACGAGCGCCGGTAGCTATTCTTTTCGTAGTGAGGCAGCCACTATCCGCACGCTTTCGCGCAGCCATATGGCGGCGGCGGAATGGTGCGTGCGGGCATGCCACAACTGGTAGTACATGAGCCGAGGGAACTCCACGGGGCAAGGCAGCACGGCCAGCGGCAGGCGTTCGGTGAAACGCTCGCAGAACTGCCGGCCGGTGGTGAGCACAAGCAAGCTTGATGCCACGATGTCGGGTATCAGGCTGAAATGCGCGCAGCGCGCCGTCACGTGGCGCTGCAGCCCCATGCCGTCGAGCTGTGCGTCGATCACGCCGCGCGCGCCGGGGTGGGTGGGGGTGGGCGCCACATGCTCGGCCGCGAGCCACTCCTCGGCCGTCCAGCCGCGGCGCACGGCCGGGTGGTCGCGGCTCACGAGGCAGACCACGTCGTCGCTAAACAGGCGCCCCATGTGCAGGTCGTCGGGCGGCTGGGGCCAGTTGCCGATCACCACATCCACCTCGCCCTGCGCCAGGTGCGCGTGGTAGTGCGCATCGGCCGACAGCGGTAGCACCTCGATGGGGCATAGCGGCGCATGCGACTTGATGCGTGCCACGAGCTGGGGCAGAAACAGCGGGTCGAGGTAGTCGCTCGCGGCCACGCGGAAGGTGCGCGTGGCGGTGCGCGGGTCGAACCCGCGCGCGTCGGAGAACAGCCCCTCGGCCGCGCGCAGGATGCTGGCCGCCGGCTCCACCATGCGCAGCGCCGCGTCGGTCGGAATCATGCCCGGCCCCGAGCGCACGAGCAGCGGATCGCCCGCCAGGTCGCGCAGCCTTTTCAGCGCGGCCGACACCGCCGGCTGGTGCATGCCCAGCCGCACCGCTGCCCGCGACACGCTGCGCTCCGTCAGCACCGTGTGCAGGACCCGGATCAGGTGCAGGTCGATCTTGTCGAAAAGGGCTTGGTCTCTCATGTCGTGGGGGGCGCTGCGGCCAGATGCACTCCTGGCCCTCTTTGAGAAGCCCGCCGGGGAGCCATCTTGGCGAAAAGGTCTTGCGCAGTCATAGCATCAACGGCATTCTCGTCATAAGGTACGGCTTATGCCATGCTGCCGTGTGTCTCCTACCCTCTTTGACACGCGCCGCGCGAACGTACCACCCCTCACCCACCGCTGTCATCCATGAACTCCCGCCCCCTCACCTTCATCCGCCGAGGCCAGCCCGTGACGCTGGCCCACGTGCCGCCCGACCGCACGCTGCTCGAAGTGCTGCGCGAAGACCTGGGCGCGACAGGCACCAAGGAGGGCTGCGGCGAGGGCGACTGCGGCGCCTGCACCGTGGTCCTGGGCCAAGCCGTGCAGACGCCCGACGGACCGCGCGTGCACTATGCAGCCATCAACAGCTGCATCCGGCTCGCGCACTCTATCGACGGCATGGCGCTGTGGACCGTGGAGGACTTGGCCGAGGACCCGCTGATCCAGCGCACGCCCCAGGCCGACGCGCCACTGCACCCCGCGCAGGAGGCCATGGTGCAGTGCCACGGCTCGCAGTGCGGCTTCTGCACCCCGGGCTTCGTGATGAGCCTGTTCGGCATGTACCAGAACCATGTTTGTCACGGCGAGCCCATCACGCGCGCGCTGGCGCAGGAGGAACTCTCGGGCAACCTGTGCCGCTGCACCGGCTACCGCCCCATCCTCGACGCCGCGCAGCAGATGGCAGCCCTGCCCGCCGCGCGCGTGGACGAGGCCCAGCTGCTACAACAATTGGAGCTTGCCGCGCCCGCCCCCAGGGCGCTGGAGGCCGATTTCGCCTACATCGCCCCCACCCGCCTGGCCGACCTGCTGGCCGCCCGGGCCGCACACCCGCAGGCCCAGGTGGTGGCAGGCTGCACCGACGCGGGCCTGTGGGTCACCAAGCAGCACCGCCAGTTCGCGCAGGTGCTCGACGTGACGCGCACAGCCGAGCTGCGCCGCATCGACGAGGACGCCACCCACATCGCCATCGGCGCCGCCGTCACGCTCACCGACGCCTTCGCGGCGCTCGAACGCCACTGGCCGCAGCTGCATGCCTTCGCAACGCGCTTCGCGGGGCTGCCCGTGCGCAACTCCGGCACGCTCGGCGGCAACGTGGCCAACGGTTCACCCATCGGCGACTCCATGCCGCTGCTGATCGCCTTGCGCGCCCAGGTGGTGCTGGCCAGCGTGCGCGGCGAGCGCACGCTGGCGCTCGAAGACCTGTACACCGGCTACCGCCAGAACGTGATGGCGGGCGACGAGCTGCTTGTGCGCATCCTGGTGCCGCGCCCGGCGCCAGATGGTCTGCTGCGCGCCTACAAGGTCTCCAAGCGCTTCGACGACGACATTTCCGCCGTGTGCCTGGCCATCCACCTCGACATTGCGGACGGCGTGGTGCGGCGCGCCTCCATCGGCGCGGGTGGCGTGGCCGCCACCCCGGCGCGTGCGCGCCAGGCCGAGGCGCTGCTCGCGGGCCAGCCCTGGACCGAGGCCGCCGCGCGCCGCGCGGGCGAGGCGCTGCAGGCCGAGTTCTCGCCAATCTCCGACATGCGCGCGAGCGGAACGTACCGCCGCGCGCTGCTGTCCAACCTCATGCAACGCTATTGGCTCGAAAGCCAGGGAATGGAGGCCGTCTCGCTGGAGCGCTTCCAGCCGCAGGAGGATGCCGCATGAACACGCAGCTGCCCCGCTACGAACTGCCCGCCCCCGTGCACCCGGCCTACCCCGCCATGGGCCGCTCGCACCCCCATGAGAGCGCACGCGCCCAGGTGGCGGGCAGCGCCCACTACATCGACGACCTGCCCGAGGTGAAGGGCACGCTCTACGCCGCGCCCATCCTCTCGCGCGTGGCCCATGGCCGGCTCAATGGCGTGGACGCCACGGCCGCTCTGGCCCTGCCGGGCGTGCGCGGCGTGGTGCTGGCCGCCGATGTGCCCGGCGACAAGCTGCTGGCCGCGTTCGGGCACGACGAGCCCGTCTTCGCTGTCGATACCGTGCAGTTCGTGGGCCAGGTGATCGGCCTCGTCGTGGCCGACAGCGTGATGCAGGCGCGCCGCGCCGCGCGCAAGGTGG
>JASLFM010000258.1 GCA_030150585.1 Acidovorax sp. | reverse complement strand
ATGCCGACGGCTGCGCGCGCATGCTGGTGTTTGCCGGCGAACAACTGTCGCCGCGGCGCCTGGGCCGGCTGGTGCAGCGCCTGCTGGAAATCGAAACCTACCGCATGGCCGCGCTGCTGGGCCTGCCGGCCGCGCGCGAGGCCGCGTCCGTGCTGGCTTCGGCCGAGCGCGAGCTGGCGGCGCTGGCCGAGTCGATCCGTTCGGCCAATCGCGATGCCGAGCCCGCGCTGCTGGACCGCCTCACGCGGCTGGCGGGCCAGGTGGAGAGCCAGTACGCCGCCACGCATTCGCGCTTCTCGGCCAGCAGCGCGTACTTCGAGCTCGTGGACCGGCGCATCCGGGACATCGCGGAGTCGCGCCTGGCGGGCATGCAGACCATCGGTGAATTTATGGACCGGCGCCTCACCCCCGCGCGCAGCACCTGTGAGTGGGTGGCGCGGCGGCAGGACGCGCTGTCGCAGCGCGTCTCACGCATGAGCAACCTGCTGCGCACGCGCGTGGAGATCGAGCAGCAGCAAAGCAGCCAGGCCTTGCTCGCGGCCATGAACCAGCGCCAGGATCTGCAGCTGCAATTGCAATCCACGGTGGAGGGCCTGTCGGTGGCGGCCATCACCTACTACATCGTGGGGCTGGTGAGCTACCTTGCCAAGGGCGCGCAAAAAATCGGCTGGCCCTGGCAGCCCGAGAGCACGGCGGCCGTGGCGATCCCGCTGGTCGCGTTCAGTGTGTGGTGGTCGCTGCGGCGGCTGCACCATCGCATGTTCAAGAACCGGCACTGACGCCGCGCCTTCGCCGATCGCGGGGAGCCCCGCGTGCAGGCCCGATGGCGGGTGTGCGGCGCGGCATGCGACACTCGGGCACGGGCGGGCCCGCCGCGCGGCGGTGCCTTCCGATCCAGAACCCGAAGACAGTGACCTCAGCGCAAACCCAGCCCGCCCCCGCGGCCAGCCAGAAGATCGCGGGCGGCCTCACCCTCGCGGTGCTTGGCGCCATTGCCTTCAGCGGCAAGGCCATCATCGTCAAACTCGCGTACCGCTACGGTGTGGACGCGGTCACCCTCATCATGTACCGCATGCTGTTTGCACTGCCGATCTTCGCCTTGATGGCGTGGTGGGCCAGCCGCGGACAGCCGCCCCTGACGGCGCGTGACTGGCGGGGGGTGTTGGGCCTGGGCGTCTCGGGCTACTACCTCGCGAGCTTTCTCGACTTCGCGGGGCTGGCCTACATCAGTGCCGGGCTGGAACGGCTCATCCTCTACCTCAATCCCACGCTGGTCGTGCTGCTGGGGTGGATGCTGTATGGTCGCGGCATCCGGGGAGGGCAGGTGTTCGGCATGGCCATCAGCTACTGCGGCGTGGCGCTCGTGTTCGGGCTGGAAGCCCATCTGCAAGGCACCCATACGGCCTGGGGCGTGCTGCTCGTCTTTCTGAGCGCCGTGAGCTATGCGGTCTATCTGGTCTACAGCGGCGAGATGGTGCGGCGCCTCGGCTCGCTGCGGCTCGTGGGGCTGGCCACGTCGGTGGCATGCCTGTGCTGCCTGCTGCAATTCGTGGTGCTGCGGCCGTTGTCGGCGGCCGTGGTGGCGCCCGAGGTGCTGTGGCTGTCGGTGCTCAACGCCACGCTGTGCACGGCGGCGCCGGTGCTCATGGTCATGATGGCCATCGAGCGCATCGGCGCAGGCATGGCCGCGCAGACGGGCATGATCGGCCCGTTGTCCACCATCCTCATGGGGGTGTGGATCCTGGGCGAGCCCTTCACGGCATGGATGGCCGCCGGCACGGCGCTGGTGGTCGCGGGTATTTTCGTGTTCACGCGCATGGCCGGCCGGCCGGCGCGATAGGAGAGTCGTTATGGATCTGGGCATTGCAGGCAAGTGGGCGCTGGTGTGCGGCGCGAGCAAGGGGCTGGGCTTCGGTTGCGCCGAGGCGCTGGTGCGCGAGGGCGTCAATGTGGTCGTGAATGCGCGCAACGCCGAGGCGCTGCGCGATGCTGCTTCAAAATTAATAGCTGCAGGCGCAGAAGGCGTGGTCGCCTCTGGGCAAAAGCATGCGCAACCTGCGGTGGTTGCCGTGGCGGCCGACATCACCACGCCCGAGGGGCGCGCGGCCGTGTTCGCGGCGCCCTCGGGGCCGGGGCGCGACTTCGACATCGTGGTCACGAACGCGGGCGGCCCGCCGCCGGGCGATTTCCGCAACTGGGACCGCGATGCCTGGATCAAGGCCGTGGACGCCAACATGCTGACGCCCATCGAGCTGATCCGGGCCACGGTGGACGGCATGGCGGCGCGCGGTTTCGGGCGCATCGTGAACATCACTTCCAGCGCGGTGAAGGCGCCCATCGACATCCTGGGCCTGTCCAACGGCGCGCGCAGCGGGCTCACGGGTTTCGTGGCTGGTGCGGCCCGCAGCGGTATCGCGGGCAAGGGCGTCACCATCAACAACCTGTTGCCCGGCAAGTTCGACACCGACCGGCTCGGCGCCACCCTGGGCGCGGCGGCTGCCAGGACGGGCCAGACCCTGGACGACGTGCGCCGCGCGCAACAGGCGCAGATTCCCGCGGGCCGCTTCGGCACGCCGCAGGAATTCGGCGCGATCTGCGCGTTCCTGTGCAGCACCCATGCGGCCTACATCACGGGCCAGAACGTGCTGGCCGATGGCGGCGCCTATCCTGGAAGTTTCTGAGTTCCAAGCGCGCTCAAACGTGCACAATGCGCGCAGGCTGTTCCCGCCCGACGGGACGCCTGCCGCCCATGCAGCCATATTCCGCCACCCTCCGCCGCCATTTTTTCCGCCTGGTCTGCGCCGGCCTGCTGGCTTGCCTGGGGGCGGGGGGCGCGCTGGCCCAGGGCCCAGCTCCAGCGGCTCCCTACAAGCTGCGCGTGGTCGGCGGCCTGGCCGGCATCAACCAGTACGTGCGCCATGAGGAGCCGTTCTGGACGCAGGAGCTGGCGCGGCTCAGCAACGGCCGCTTCAGCGCCGACATCGTTCCCTTCGACCGTGCGGGCGTGCCCGGCATGGAGATGCTGCGGCTGATGCAGCTGGGCGTGGTGCCGTTCGGCACCGTGCTCATGAGCTCGCTTTCGGCGCAGTACCCGCAGTACACCGCGCCCGACCTGCCGGGGCTGAACCCCGACATGGCCAGCCTGCGCTCGAGCGTGGCGGCCTTCCGCCCCTACCTCGAGAAGACGTTGCGCGAGCAGCACGGCATTGAGGCACTGGCCATCTACGTGTACCCGGCCCAGGTGGTGTTCTGCAAGAAGCCCCTGGCCCGGCTCGCGGACCTGGCGGGGCGGCGCACGCGCGTGTCGTCGGCAGGGCAGGCCGACTTCGTCGGCGCGCTGGGCGGCGTGCCGGTGCACACGGGTTTCTCGCAGATCCTGTACAGCCTGGAGTCGGGCAATACCGAGTGCGCCGTCACGGGCACGATGTCGGGCCATTCCATCGGGCTGTACCGCGTGACCCAGTACCTCTACCCTCTGCCCGTGACCTGGGGGATGGCGATTTTCGGCGCCAACCAGGCCGCATGGAACGCGCTGCCGCCCGAGCTGCGCACCCTGTTGCGCCGCGAGCTGCCGCGGCTCGAGAATGCGATCTGGGCCGAGGCCGAGCGCGAGACCGCGGAGGGCGTGGCCTGCAACAGCGGCGGCCCGCAGTGCCGCCAGGGCCGCATGGGCCGCATGGCCGTGGTGCCCGTGTCACCGCAGGACGAGCGCCAGCGCCGCGAGATATTCGAGTCGGTGGTGCTGCGGCACTGGCAGCAGCGCTGCAGCGTCGATTGCGGCGCGATCTGGGACCAGACCATCGGGCCGGTGCGGGGCATCCGCATCCCTGGGGACCGATGAGCGGACGCGTTTCCTCCGCGGCCAAGATCCGGCTGATCGTCTGGGGCCTGGTCGCCTGCTTTCTCGTGGCACTCGGGGTGGCTGCCGCGGCGCTGAACTGGAGCGTGCGCAAGAGCGCGCAGGACGACAGCGAAGCCCAGGTCACGCGATTCGTGGCGGGTGCCGAGGCCGCGGTGAACCGGTCGCTGCTGGGTTTCGATGTGCTGCTCGCCAGCACCGACGAGCTGCTGGGTCTGTCGCACTCGCCCAGCGGCTGGCTCGATTCGCCCTCGGCAAGCCAGCTGCTGCGCAGCGCTGCGCGCCAAAACCTCATGGTGCGCTACGTGGCGCTGGTCGATAGCACGGGCAAGGTGCTGGCCTCGTCCGACCCGGCCGGGGCCCGCCTCTCGGTGGAGCTGCCGCCGGGCTTCCTGCAGACCGCGCTGGACCAGCCGGTCTCCACGCTGGTGGTGAGCGCTCCGCTGGTGAGCTTCGCCAGTTCCGAGCGCGTGCTCTATGTGGCGCGGCACATCCGCATGGGCGACGGCACGCGCCTGCTGGCGGTGGCCCAGGTGCCGACGGCCATGCTGGTATCCGTGCTCATGCAAAGCGTGGACATACCGGGGCTTGAAGTCACGCTGGAGCGCCGCGACGGCGAATTGCTGATCGGCGTGCCCGCGCCGTCCGAGGCGCAGCCGGTCGTGCTCAGCCCCTCCCTTGCATCCATGGACGAAGGTGACCGCTGGGACCAGCCCGCCCGCATCACGCGGGTGCCCGCACTGGTCGTGGCCCATCCCATCATGTACCAAGACCTGTGGATTTCCGCGAGCCTGCCGGTGTCGGCGGCGCTCCACGGGTCCAGCGCCGAGCGCCGCGGCGTGCTTGTGGCGGCGCTGCTCTTCGCCGCCATGGTGATCGGCACCGGTGCCATGGTGCAGGCCTACCTCGTGCGCATGAACGCGGCGCGGCAGATGATCGCGCAGTCCAAGGCGACGCTGGACCAGGCGCTGGGCTCCATGGTCAGCGGCTTCCTGCTGCTCGACGCGCGGCATTGCGTGGTGCAGTGGAACCGTCGCTACGAGGAGATTTTTCCCTGGCTGGTGCCTGCCATGGCGCCGGGCGTGCCGTTCCGGACCGTGCTCGAAACCACGGCCCAGAGCCACCTGCCCGATGCCAGCCCCGCCGAACGCCAGGCCTGGGTGGAGCGGCGCCTGCAGCAGCAGGCCCACCCCGAGGACACGCACGAGCAGCGCCTGCCCACGGGCCGCTTCATCCAGATCACGGAACGGCCCACGCCCGAGGGCGGCCTGGTCGTCACCTACCATGATGTGACAGACCTGCGCCGCGCGAGCGCCGAGATCGAGTCCCTCGCGTTCTACGATCCGCTCACTGGCCTGCCCAACCGGCGCCTGCTGCTCGACCGGCTCGGCCAGGCCACGATGCACGCGATGCGGTCGAACCACATGGGGGCGCTGCTGTTCCTCGATCTGGACCACTTCAAGGTGCTCAACGACACCCTCGGCCATGAGGTGGGGGACCAACTGCTGCAGCAGGTCGCCCAGCGCCTCAGGGAGGCCGTGCGGGCCTCCGACACCGTGGCGCGGCTCGGGGGCGATGAATTCGTGGTCATGCTCGGCGAGCTGTCGTGGGAGCGCAGCGAGGCCGCGGCCCAGGCCCGGCGCGTGGGTGAGAAGATCCTGGCCAGCCTCGGCCAGCCCTACCTGCTGGCAGGGCAGACCCACCGCGGGGGCTGCAGCATCGGCGCCACGCTGTTTGGCCAGGGCAACCAGCCCGCGGCGGAGCTGCTCAAGCAGGCTGACATCGCCATGTACCAGGTCAAGGCCCAGCGCGGCAACGCGCTGTGCTTCTTCGACCCGCAGATGCAGGTCGAGATCAACCATCGTGCGCGCCTCGAAGCCGACCTGCAGGCCGCGCTGGCCGAGGGCCAGTTCGAGCTGCACTACCAGCCCCAGTTCACGCTGGGCGGGCAGCTCGTGGGTGCCGAGGCGCTGCTGCGCTGGCGCCACCCGCAGCGCGGCCTGGTATCGCCCACCGAATTCATCGCCGTGGCGGAGGACAGCGGCCTCATCGTCCCCGTGGGCCTGTGGGTGCTGCGCACGGCCTGCCAGCAGCTCGCCACCTGGCAGGACGACCCGCGTTGCACGGGGCTGCAGCTGTCGGTGAACGTGAGCGCGCGGCAGTTCCGCCAGCAGGACTTTGTGGCCCAGGTGATCGCAGTGGTGCAGCAGACGGGCGCGCGCGCGCACCTGCTCAAGCTCGAACTCACCGAGTCGCTGGTGCTCGACGATGTCCAGGACTCCATCGCCAAGATGCACCTGCTGCGCACCAAGGGCGTGCGCTTCTCGATGGACGACTTTGGCACGGGCCACTCGTCGCTCGCCTACCTCACGCGGCTGCCGCTGCACCAGCTCAAGATCGACCAGTCCTTCGTGCGCAACCTCGGGGAGCGCCATACCGACGACGTGATCGTGCAGACCATCATCGGCATGGCGCGCACGCTGGACCTGGAAGTCATCGCCGAGGGCGTTGAGACCGTGGAGCAGCGCGACTTCCTGGCGCGCCACGGCTGCGACCTGTACCAGGGCTACCTGTTCGGACGGCCCATGCCGGTCGATGCGCTGGAAGCCCTGGTGCGCGCTTCCACCTGATGCGAGGCTAACCCCGGCGCGACGACACCACGATCCCGCCGACGATGAGCGCGAACGCCGCCCCGTGGTACAGGTGCGGTGCCTCGCCCAGGAAGGCCGCCGACAGCAGCGCCGCGAACAGCGGCGTGAGGTTGGAGAAAAAGCCCGCAATGGCCGGGCCCGCTTGCTGCACCCCCATGCCCCAGCAGCGGTAGGCCAGGATGGCCGGCCCCACGGCGATGAACAAAAGCGCCGCCGCGAGCGGCAGCCCCCAGGTGATTTGCGTGCGGCCCATGGCCCATTCCCCGCCCGCGAACAGGCCCGACCAGCCCAGGCCGAAGACGAGTTGCGCCATCAGGAAACCCGCCCAGTCCTGGCGCAGGCCCGCAGGCTCCGTGGTGCGTGCGAGCAGCCAGCTGTAGAGCGCCCACGATGCGGTGGCCATCAGCATGAACAGGTCGCCAGGCACAAGCCGCAGCGCAAGCAGCTGCGACCACTCGCCGCGGCTGAGCACCACGAACACGCCGCACATGGACAGCAGCGCACCCGCAAGCTGCCGGCGCGTGACCGGAACGCCGAAACACAGTGCACCGAGGCCCAGCATCCACACGGGCATGCTCGAGCCCACGAGCGTCACGTTGATGGGCGTGGAGGTTTGCAGTGCCAAGTATTGCAGTGCGTTGTAGCAGCCCACGCCCAGCAGCCCCAGCACCGCATAGCGCCGCCAATGCGGCCACAGCGGGCTGTCCGCGCGCAGTACGCGGTGCGCGAGCGGCAGCAGCAGGGCAAAGGCGAGCGTCCAGCGCAAAAAGTTCAGCGTGATGGGCGGCACCAGATCGTGCACGAGGCGGCCCACCACGGCATTGCCGGCCCACAGGAGAGGCGGGATGGTGAGCAAGGCCGCCGTGCCGGGCGTGAGTTTGTGGGTCATGCCAGGACTGTAGCCAGGAATGGAGCAGCCAGCCTTCTGCAAGGCTGACGGATTCATGGCAGGATGCCAGCCGTTTTTCCACTGTTCCGCAGGAGATTTCCGCCATGAGCCTCGCCGTCCAGATCCGCCAGCATGGCGGCCCCGAAGAACTCCAGATCGTCGACGTGCAGGTGGGCGATCCGGGCCCTGGCGAAGTGCGCATCCGCCACCATGCCATCGGCCTGAACTTCATCGACGTGTACCACCGCACGGGCCTGTACCCCCTGAACATGCCGGCCACCATCGGCATGGAGGGCGCGGGCGTGATCGAGGCCGTGGGCGAGGGCGTGACGCACCTGCAAGCGGGCGACCGCGCGGCCTACGCCAGCAACCCGCCTGGCAGCTACAGTGAAGTGCGCGTCATGCCCGCCAAATGCGTGTGCAAGCTGCCCGACGCCATCAGCTTCGAAACCGGCGCGGCCATGATGCTCAAGGGCCTCACGGCGCAGTACCTGCTGAAAAGGACACGCCCCGTGGAAGGGCTGGAGCCGGGTGACTTCGTGCTGTTCCACGCCGCTGCGGGCGGCGTGGGCCTGATTGCGTGCCAGTGGGCCAAGGCGCTGGGCTTGCAGCTCATCGGCACGGCGGGCAGCGATGCCAAGTGCCAGCTCGCGCTGGCCAACGGTGCCGCGCATGCGATCAACTACGCCACCGAGGACTTCGCCGCGCGCGTGAAGGCGATCACTGGGGGCAAGGGCGTGAAGGTGGTGTACGACTCGGTGGGCAAGGACACCTGGGACAAGTCTCTCGACTGCCTGCGCCCCTTCGGCCTGATGGCGAGCTTCGGCAACGCCTCGGGTCCCGTGGCGCCATTCGCGCCGGGATCGCTGGGCGCCAAGGGCTCGCTCTACGTCACGCGGCAGACGCTGTTCACCCACATCGCCACGCGCGAGGCCACGCAGGCCATGGCCGACGACCTGTTCGCCGTGGTCGCCAGCGGCCAGGTGAAGATCCACATCGCGCAGCGCTACGCGCTGGCCGATGTGCAGCAGGCGCACCGCGACCTGGAGGCGCGCAAGACCACGGGCTCCACCATCCTGACGCTGCCGTGAGCGCGGCCCCTCCCTGGGTTGCTGCCGCGCGTGCACAGGCACTGCGGCCGCCGCGCGCGGCGCGTGTGCCCCTGCTCGTTGCGGGGCGGACGGTGGGGTCTGTCGAGCCGGGCCTTCTTGGAGAAATCGCCTCGCAGCGGCCTGTGGATGGGCGCTTCAAGCTCTTGAAAGATGAGCGTGCATGGCACCTCGACGCACCCGAGGGCGCCACGCAGGCGCTCAATGCGCTGGCCCATGCGCTGCGCGAGGCCGGCCGCTGCGGCCCCTGGCGCAATGAACAGTTGGCCGTGTACGACGCGCAGGGCGAGCGCATCGGCACCATCGAGCGTGGTGCCGTGCGTCCGCTGGGGCTGGCCACGCAGGCCGTGCATTTGGTGGGCTCCGCGCCCGATGGCCGCATGTGGGTGCAGCAGCGCGCCTTGGACAAGCCCAACAACCCGGGCCAGTGGGACACGCTGATGGGGGGCATGGTCTCGGCGGCCGATAGCCTGCACGAGGCCCTGGCGCGCGAAACCTGGGAAGAGGCGGGCCTGCGCGTGGAGGTGCTGCAGGCCGTGGCGCATGGGGGCCATGTGGATTTCGCCCAGCCCAGCGACGAGGCCGGCGGCTGCGGCTACATGGTCGAGCGCATCGACTGGTTCCATGCCACGGTGCCCGAGGGCCTGGTGCCCGTGAACCAGGATGGCGAGGTGGCATGCTTCGAGCTGCTGGCGCGCGATGCGTTGCTGGACCGTCTGGCGCGCGGCGCATTCACGCCGGAAGCGAGCCTCATCCTCGCCGCAGCGCTGGGCTGGTGATCCGCTGCCGCGCACGCGCCACGTCGCGCACCAGCTCCCATACGCGCTGCGCCAGGGGGGACAGCGCGCGGTTGCGCCGGTGCACCAGCATGATGTCGCGGTCCACGCGCGGCTGCAGCGGGCGCACCGCCAGGCGCGGCAGGCCCTCTGGCGGTAGCGCGAGCATGGGGACCACCGACACGCCCAGGCCCGCGTCGAGCATGCGGAAGATCGTGGTGGGATGGCCCACCTCCTGCGCCACCTGGGCGTTCACACCCTGCAGGGCGAGCGCCCGGTCGATGAGGCGCCGGCTGCCCGATGCGTGGTCGAGCAGGACGAGCGGCTCCCCCGCCAGGTCGGTCCAGCGCACCTGGCGCCGCCGCGCGAGCCGGTGCCCAGGCGGGCAGGCCAGGCAGAACGGCTCGGTGTAGACGGGCTCGCAGTGCAGCGCCTCGCGGTCGCTGGGGTCGATGACCACGCCGAAGTCCACCTCGCCCGAAAGCACGCTGGCCAGCACGTCATTCTGGATGCGGTCCAGCAGTACGACCTGTACGCCGGGCAGCTTGCTCTGGCAGCGCGCGATGCAATCGGGCAGCAGGTTGGCCGACAGCGTGGGGCTGCTGGCCACGCGCACCTTGCCGTGGCGCGCGGTGGCCATGCCTTGCACGTCGAGCAGCGTGGATTCCAGGTCCTCCAGCACGCGCGGCAGCCGCGCAGCGAGGCTGCGGCCCGCGTCGGTAAGCTCGACCTCGCGCGTGGTGCGGTTGAGCAGTTGCAGCCCGAGCTGGCCTTCCAGCTCCGTGATGCTGCGGCTCACGGCGGGCTGGGTCAGGCCGATCTGGTCGCCCGTGCGGCTGAAGTTGCGCGTGGCGGCCACGGACAGGAACACCTGGAGCTGGCGCAAGGTCACATTCATGAGCTGGAATCATAAAACCATCAGAGAAATCGATTTCACTTTGGAGTGCGGATGAAATCCAATCGAGGCCTTGCTGCGTTTCATCCCTTTGCCATGGCCCGTTCCCGCTTTCTGCCCGACAACTTCACCCTCGCGCTGCTGACCACCGTGGCGCTCGCCAGCCTGCTGCCCGCCTCGGGCGCTGCAGCGCGGTTCTTCGAGGGGCTTACGGTCGCGGCCGTGGGGCTGCTGTTTTTCCTGCACGGCGCCAAACTCTCGCGTGAGGCCATCGTGGCGGGCCTGTCCCACTGGCGGCTGCACCTCGTGGTGGTGGCGAGCACCTTCGTGCTGTTTCCGCTGCTGGGCTGGGCGCTGCGGCCGGTGCTGCAGCCCCTGGTCACGCCCGAGCTGTACCTGGGCGTGCTGTTCCTGTGCGCCTTGCCGGCCACGGTGCAGTCGGCGATTGCCTTCACGGCCATGGCGCGCGGCAACATGCCGGCGGCCATCTGCAGCGCGTCGGCATCGACGCTGATGGGTATCGTGATCACGCCGCTGCTCGTGGGCTTGCTGCTGTCGCGCACGGCGGGCGCGCAGCATGATGCGCTCGACAGCATCGGGCGCATCATGCTGCAGCTGTTCGTGCCCTTCATCGCGGGCCACCTGCTGCGCCCCTGGATCGGCGGCTTCACCAAGCGCCATGCGCCGGTGCTCAAGTTCGTGGACCAGGGCTCGATCCTGCTCGTGGTCTATACGGCGTTCAGCGCTGCCGTGATCGAAGGGCTGTGGAAACAGATGCCGCTGCCCGCGCTGGCGGGGCTCATCGCCGTGTGCGCCGTTATTCTGGCGCTTGCACTCGGCTCGACCACCTGGATCAGCCGCCGGCTGGGGTTCTCGAAAGAGGATGAAATCACCATCGTCTTCTGCGGCTCCAAGAAGAGCCTGGCCAGCGGCGTGCCCATGGCCAAGGTGCTGTTCGCATCCCACGCGGTGGGCGCCATCGTGCTGCCGCTGATGGTGTTCCACCAGATGCAGCTCATGGTCTGCGCGGTGCTCGCGCAGCGCTATGCGCGGCGTCAAGACTAAGACATCCCCCTGAGCGGCTGCGCCGCTTCCCCCCGCTCTCGCATTGCTGCGCAATGCGGGCAGAGGGGCGCACCCAGTGGTCTGGCAGAGCCATTTCCACGGGTGCCCTGGCCTCGGTGGCGCCAGTTTCAGGGGTTGGATGTGGTGCGCAGGCGGCTGGGGGCCAGAGCGCCCGCCGATTCGAGGATGGGGTAGGCCACCGAGCACAGCAGCGAATTGATGCGCTTGAGGTCGCTGAGCAGGTCGATGTGCAGCGAGCTTGTTTCGATGCTCTGCACGGTCTTGTCCGACAGGCGCGCGAGGTGCGTGGTGGCGTAGGCGCGCTCCAGGTCGCGAAAGCGCACCTTTTCCTCGAGCAGCTTCTGCGCATCGCGCTCATCGCCGTTGAGGAAAACGCTCATGGCGAGGCGCAGGTTGTCGATCAGGCGCCCGTGCAGCTCGTTGATCTCCTGCAGACCGGCCTCGGAGAACTGGCGGCCCTTCTTGATCTTCTTGTCCTCGATGTCGATCAGCACGCGCTCGATGATGTCGCCGATCTGCTCCATGTTGATCGTGAAGCTGATGATGTCGGTCCAGCGGCGGCCCTCGCGCTCGTCGAGCTCGCTGCGCGAGATCTTGGTCATGTAGTACTTGATGGCCGAATACAGGTCGTCCACCGTATCGTCCAGGCGCCGCAG
>JASLFM010000234.1 GCA_030150585.1 Acidovorax sp. | reverse complement strand
CGCTGATCTTCAAGCGGGTCTGACCTGGCCTCCTACCACGCGCCCGCCGTGCGCTTCGGCGTGAGGCGTAGCCATGGGTTGCGCCGGGGCGTGCTGGCCCTGGCAACCGCGGGCGCACTGGGCGTGCTTCTGTGGGGGCTGAGCGGCGCCCCCAAGTCCGTGGCTGGCTGGACGGGGACAGGTCTGCTGTGGCTGGCCTGCGCGGGGACCGCGCTGCGGTTTGCCGCCCGTCTGCCCGAGGGGGAACTGGCGTGGGATGGCGCGTCCTGGCACTTCGAGGCCCCTGGTTGCACGGTTGCCGGTGGTGCGCTGCGGGTGCACATGGATGGCCAGTCGCGCCTGCTGGTTTCCTTGCAGGGCAATGGGGGCCGCATTCAGTGGCTGTGGCTCGAGCGGCGCATGCAGCCCGAGCGCTGGGCCGACCTGCGGCGTGCGGTATATTCGCGCCCCAGACCGGATGCCGGGCAAGGCATCCCAACCGCCTCCGCGGACCGCGGACAGGCATGATCTGATCGACTGCATGACCGCTTCTCCATCTTCGCCCGCGGCCCCCGACAGCGACCTCCAGCTGGTGGAGCGCACGGTGGCGGGCGACCAGCGGGCCTACGAACTGCTGGTGATCAAGTACCAGCGCCGCATCGAGCGGCTCATCGCGCGCATGGTGCGCGACACAGACCTGGTGCAGGACATCGCACAGGAAACCTTCATCCGCGCCTACCGGGCATTGCACCAGTTCCGGGGCGAGGCGCAGTTCTACACCTGGCTCTACCGCATCGCGGTGAACACGGCCAAGAAGGCGCTGGTCGATCTCAAGCGCAACCCTGTCGTGACCGAAAGCGCGTTGCGCGGCGGCGACGACGACGATGAAACTTCTCGGCTCGGCCACGAACTAATCAGCGACGAAACCCCCGAAACGGTGCTGGCGGCCCAGGAAATCGCGGAAGCGGTGAACGCCGCCATGGAGGCTTTGCCCGAGGATTTGCGCCAGGCGGTCACATTGCGCGAGATCGAGGGCTTGAGCTACGACGAGATCGCGACGGCCATGGGATGTCCCATCGGTACTGTGCGCTCCCGCATATTCCGGGCCCGGGAGGCGATTTCACAGCGCGTGAAACCCTTGCTGGAAAAACAGTCGGGCAAACGCTGGTAGGCAGGTACAGGTGGGGTAGGTGGATACCATGAACGAAGATCTGAAACAACGCGAGCAGGAACGTGAGCGCCTTTCGGCCCTGGCCGATGGGGAGTTGCAGGGCGAAGAGTTCGCGCAGGCCGTGGGCTTCGCCGGTGGCGACGACGGCCGCCCGACCTGGGCCCTGTACCACCTGGTGGGCGATGTGCTGCGTTCCCCTGAATTGGCCCACCACGGCCGCTGTGACCTGCTGACAGCGCTGCGGGCCCAACTCGCCGAGGAGCCCAAGCCTGCCGTGCAGCCGGTTGCCGTGGCACAGGTGGCGCAGCCCGATGAGGCCCCTGCAGCCAACGGCTCGGTGTTCCGCTGGAAGATGGTGGCAGGCTTCGCTTCGCTGGCGGCCGTGTCTGCGATCGGCTGGAACGCCGCCATGAACCTGCGCGCTGCGGACGGTGCGTCCGGCGCCCAGTTCGCGGCCGCCGTGCCTGCCCAGGTGCCAGCGCCCGTGGTGGCGACGGCGGCGGAGGGAGCGGCAGGGCAAACAGGCCAGCAGGTGATGCTGCGCGACCCCCGCCTGGATGAATTGCTCGCGGCCCACAAGCAGTTCGGCGGCACTTCGGCGCTGCAGATGCCTGCGGGCTTTTTGCGCAACGCAACGTTCGAAGCGCCTTCGCGCTGATGCATCCCTCTCGATGCTGGACCAGGACAAGGGGATGCATGCGCGGCACATGGTGAAGCTCTTGCGCAGCGGCCTGCGCTCTTCCCTGTCCCTTTTCCTCGTGGCTTCGGCCATGGCACTTCACGCGGCGCCGCCGGCGTCAGCGGGGGCGGCCTTGGCCGCTGACGAGCCGACGGCCTCCCTGAGCGTGGCGCAGTGGATCGAGCGCATGCGCCAGGCATCGCAGCAGCGCAGCTACACCGGTACCTTCGTGGTGCTCTCGTCGTCTGGCGCCATGGCCAGTTCGCGGATCTGGCATGCATGCGACGGGCGCCAGCAGATCGAGCGTGTGGATGCGCTCAGCGGCACCCCGCGCACGGTGTTCCGCCGCGACGACGAGGTGCGCACCTTTCTGCCGCAGTCCCGCGTCGTGCGCATGGAGCGTCGCGATGCGCCCGGCCGCTTCCCCCCCGCAGTGCTGCACATCGACGGTCTGGAACTGGCGCGTTACTACGTGGCGCGGCCGCAGGGGCAGGAACGCGTCGCGGGCCTGATGGCCGACGTGGTGTGGTTCCAGCCGCAGGACGGACTGCGATTCGGCTACCGCATCTGGAGCGAGCGTGCCTCGGGCCTGGCCGTCAAGCTGCAGACCGTAGGCCCTGATGGGCGGGTACTCGAGCAGGCGGCCTTCTCCCAGCTTGACCTGGAGACGCCCGTGCCGATTCCGCCGCTGTCGCAGGCCATGGACAATCTGGCGGGGTACCACGTGATTCCGGTGGCGTTGGAGCCAACGACGGCTGCGGCGGAAGGCTGGGTGTTGCGCGAGCCTGTGCCGGGTTTCGTGCCGGTGAACTGCTACCGGCGCCCCGCGGGCCATGCCAAGGCCGGCGCCGAAGCCGAAGGCATGCTGCAATGCGTTTATTCGGACGGATTGGCCTCGGTGTCCTTGTTCCTGGAGCGCTTCGATGCCAGCCGGCATCCTCCCGTGGTGCAGGAGATGGCGCTGGGTGCGACCCACACACTGGGCCAGCGCATCGCGCAGGACACTTGGTTCACGGCTGTGGGTGAAGTGCCCGCGCAGACCCTCAAACAGTTTGCACGCCAGTTGCAGCGCACGCGCTGACGAAGGGCGCGTGGTGTGCCGAGGTCACGGGAACCATTCGCGCGCGCGCCTTTCCCACGTATGTAACAGCCGACAGGCTTGGTATCCCGTAATTCAAGAAAGGTAGACGATGCCCAAGATCGATTGGAAGACACTGCACTCGTGCGCGCTCGCCGGAGTGCTGATGCTTGGTGCCTCCTCGGCCCTGGTGTGGCCTGCCGGGGCGGCGCATGCGCAGAGCGCGCCCTCGGTGCGCGGCCTGCCCGACTTCACCGAACTGGTGGATCTGGTCGGCCCCTCGGTGGTCAACATCCGCACGGTGGAGAAAGTGTCCGCGCGCTCCGGCACGAGCGGCATGGACGAGGAGATGCTCGAATTCTTCAAGCGCTTCGGCCTGCCCATGCCCAACATCCCCCGCCAGCAGCGGCCCCAGCGCCCGCAGCCGGACGAGGAGCAGCAACCGCGTGGCGTGGGCTCGGGCTTCATCCTGACCTCCGATGGCTACGTGATGACCAACGCCCACGTCGTGGAAGGCGCGGACGAGGTGCTGGTCACGCTGACGGACAAGCGTGAGTTCAAGGCCAAGATCGTGGGCTCGGACAAGCGCACCGACGTGGCCGTGGTGAAGATTGAGGCCACGGGCCTGCCGGCCGTCAAGGTCGGCGACGTGGGCCGGCTCAAAGTGGGTGAGTGGGTCATGGCCATCGGCTCGCCGTTCGGGCTGGAGAACACCGTGACGGCGGGCATCGTGAGCGCCAAGCAGCGCGACACAGGGGACTATCTGCCGTTCATCCAGACTGACGTGGCCATCAACCCCGGCAACTCCGGCGGGCCCCTGATCAACATGCGCGGCGAGGTCGTGGGCATCAACAGCCAGATCTATTCGCGCTCGGGTGGCTTCATGGGCATCTCGTTCGCGATCCCCATGGACGAGGCCATCCGCGTGAGCGACCAACTGCGGGCCACGGGCCGCGTGACGCGCGGCCGCATCGGTGTGCAGATCGGCCCCGTCACCAAGGATGTGGCCGAGTCGATCGGCCTGGGCAAGCCGCAGGGGGCTCTGGTGTCCGCCGTGGAGGCCGGATCGCCCGCGGAAAAGGCGGGTGTCGAGGCCGGCGATGTGATCACGCGCTTCGACGGCAAGACCATCGAGAAAGTCGCCGATCTGCCGCGTCTGGTGGGTAATACGAAGCCTGGCACGAAGAGTGCGCTCACTGTGTTCCGGCGCGGCAGCCCGCGCGATTTGACGATCACCATCGCCGAGGTCGAGCCCGACGAGAAGGTGGCCGCGGCCAAGGACAGCGGCGGCACCGACAAGGCTGCCAAGCCCTCGGTGGCCGCGCAGCAATTGGGCCTCACCGTGTCGGAACTCACGGCGGCGCAAAAGAAGGAGCTCAAGATCAAAGGCGGTGTGCGCATCGTGGCTGCCGATGGCGCTGCTGCGCGCGCGGGCTTGCGCGAGGACGACGTGATCCTGGCCTTGGCGAATACCGAAATCGGTGGCGTGAAGGACTTCGATGCCGTGCTGGCCAAGGCCGACAAGAACAAGCCCATCAACCTGCTGGTGCGACGTGGCGAGTGGGCGCAGTACGTTCTGATCCGCCCGGCGCGCTGACATGGGCGCCATCAAGAGCGGCTCCATCCCGCCGTTGGGAGTGGGGCCTTTGGTCAAAGAGTGCCGGGATTGATGATTTTTTTGACGTGAGTAATCGCTAACATTTTGCAACCCTAATAACCGATTTCGGTAGAATGCTGGTTATTCATGGCAGCATATCGGCATATCGTGACGGCCCGGATCCACCATGCGGGATACGATAGCCCCGTGCACAGGTGATCCACAGATCGCCCACAAGTTGTCCAAGGCTGTGCGGCCGCTGATTGTGAATAAACTGTGTATAAAATTCCTGTTGCAGCACGGCAACGACCCCTGGAGGTGGTGGTGCGGGCTTTCCGTTGCAGGCTTTTTGCCTACAATGAAGTTCCAACTATCGCAGTTGCCATAGATTGTTGGTTCAGGGCGCGTCGCCATTCGACGCGCCCTTTTTTCTTGTGCGCGCCGTTCTAATTCAACTACTTGACGCTTTCCGTTGATGAACCACATCAGAAATTTTTCCATCATTGCGCATATCGACCATGGCAAGTCGACGCTCGCTGACCGCTTGATCCAGCGCTGCGGCGGCTTGGCCGAGCGCGAGATGGAGGCCCAGGTGCTCGACTCGATGGACATCGAAAAAGAGCGTGGGATAACCATCAAGGCACAGACCGCGGCGCTGCAGTACAAGGCGCGCGATGGCAAGGTCTACAACCTCAACTTGATCGACACGCCGGGCCACGTGGACTTCTCCTACGAGGTGTCGCGCTCGCTCTCCGCATGCGAAGGCGCGCTGCTTGTCGTCGACGCCTCGCAAGGTGTCGAAGCGCAGACCGTGGCCAACTGCTACACCGCGCTCGAACTGGGCGTTGAAGTGACGGCAGTGCTCAACAAGATGGACCTGCCGCAGGCCGACCCCGACAACGCGAAGGCCGAGATCGAGGACGTGATCGGCATCGACGCGAGCGACGCGATTCCCTGCTCGGCCAAGACGGGCATGGGCGTGGACGAGATCCTCGAAGCCATCGTGGCCAAGGTGCCGCCGCCGAAGGGCAACCCCGACGGCCCGCTGCGCGCGATGATCATCGACAGCTGGTTCGACAGCTACGTCGGCGTGGTGATGCTGGTGCGCGTGGTCGATGGCGAGCTCAAGAAGAACGAGCGCTTCAAGATGATGGCCACGGGCGCCGCCTACGAGGCCAACAGCCTGGGCGTGTTCACCCCCGCCAACCAGCCGCGCGAGAGCCTCAAGGCCGGCGAAGTTGGCTACATCATCGCGGGCATCAAGGAGCTCAAGGCCGCCAAGGTGGGCGACACCATCACGCTCGAAAAGAAGCTGCCCAACAACGCAGGCCCCGCGAGCGAGGCGCTGCCCGGTTTCAAGGAAATCAAGCCCCAGGTGTTCGCGGGCCTGTACCCCACCGAGGCCAGCGAGTACGACCAGCTGCGTGATGCGCTCGAGAAGCTGCAGCTCAACGACTCATCGCTGCACTTCGAGCCCGAGGTGAGCCAGGCGCTGGGCTTCGGCTTCCGCTGCGGCTTCCTGGGTCTCTTGCACATGGAGATCGTGCAGGAGCGCCTGGAGCGCGAGTTCGACCAGGACCTCATCACCACCGCGCCCAGCGTGGTGTACGAAGTGGTCAAGGGCGACGGCGAGGTCATCATGGTGGAGAACCCGTCCAAGATGCCCGAGCAGGGCCGCATCCAGGAAATTCGCGAGCCCATCGTCACCGTGCACCTCTACATGCCGCAGGATTACGTGGGCCCGGTAATGACGCTGGCCAACCAGAAGCGCGGCGTGCAGATGAACATGGCCTACCACGGCCGGCAGGTCATGCTGACCTACGAGCTGCCGCTGGGCGAGATCGTGCTCGACTTCTTCGACAAGCTCAAGTCTGTTTCGCGCGGATATGCGTCGATGGACTACGAGTTCAAGGAGTACCGCGCGTCCGACGTGGTGAAGGTCGATATTTTGCTCAACGGCGAGAAGGTCGATGCGCTGTCCATCATCGTGCACCGCAGCCAAAGCCAGTACCGTGGCCGTGCGGTGGCGGCCAAGATGCGCGAGATCATCAGCCGCCAGATGTTCGACGTGGCCATCCAGGCTGCGATCGGCGCCAACATCATCGCGCGCGAGACCATCAAGGCGCTGCGCAAAAACGTGCTGGCAAAATGCTATGGTGGTGACATCACCCGCAAGCGCAAGCTTCTCGAGAAACAAAAAGCAGGCAAGAAACGCATGAAGCAGATCGGTTCGGTGGAAGTGCCCCAGGAAGCCTTCCTGGCCATTTTGCAGGTGGAGGACTGATCCGATGCAAGCCATGCAGATCATCACCTCCCTCGTGCTCGCGGCGTTCGCGGGCTATGTGGGTGCCTGGTATTTCGGTGCCATCGAAGGCAACTTCGCACTGCTGTTGTTCCTGGCCACCACGGTGACCGGGGCCTACTGGCTGGCCGAGCGGTTCGTATTCCTGCCCCGGCGCCGCCGGGCTGCGCAGGCGCTCGAAGAGGCTGCGGCCCAGCGCCGCGCCGAGCTCGACCGCATGGGTATCAAGAAAGTGGACGGCGACGTGGAGGAGGCCAAGGGCCGGCTGCTCATGCAGCCCTGGTGGCTCGATTGGACGGCGGGCCTGTTCCCCGTGATCGCGGTGGTCTTTCTGCTGCGCTCATTCCTGTTCGAGCCCTTCAAGATTCCTTCGGGCTCCATGATCCCCACGCTGCTCGTGGGCGACCTGATCCTCGTGAACAAGTTCGCCTACGGCCTGCGCCTGCCTGTGCTGGGCACCAAGATCACCCAGGGCACGCCGCCCCAGCGTGGCGACGTGATGGTGTTCCGCTATCCGCCGCAGCCCAGCATGGACTACATCAAGCGCGTGGTCGGCGTCCCGGGCGACGAGGTGGCCTACCTGAACAAGCGGCTGACCGTGAACGGCAAGCCCGTGGAAACCTCGGCCGCGCCGGATTTCTTCGATGAAGACGCGATGCGCTACTTCAAGCAGTTCGACGAACAGCTCGGCGAGCACCGCCACCGCATCATCACCAATGCCGACGTGCCTGCCTTCGTGCAGGGGGCCAGCAACTTTGCCCACCGCGACCAGTGCCGCTACAGTGTCGAGGGCGTGGTTTGCAAGGTGCCCGAAGGGCAGTACTTCATGATGGGCGACAACCGCGATAATTCGCTCGATTCGCGCTACTGGGGTTTCGTGCCCGAGGCCAACATCGTGGGCAAGGCGTTCTTCGTCTGGATGAACTTCAGCAATCCCAAGCGCATCGGCTCGTTCAATTGAACTGACAATCACAAGAGGGTAGAAACATGTCCGCACACCGCTCCACCCGCCGTGCTCGCCAGCGCGGCCTGTCGTTCTTTGGCCTGATCTTCATTGGCGTGCTGGCCGTGGCGGTCTTTGCCATCGGCGGGCAGTCGGTGCCGGTCTTCCTGGAGAACCAGGCGATCCGCAAGGCGGCCGCCAAGGCCGCCAAGGAAGGCTCGACGGTGGCGGAAGTGCGCTCCCTGTTCGACAAGGCGGCCGCGATCGACGACATTTCCTCGATCCAGGGCAAGGACCTGGAAGTCACCAAGCGCAACGACAAGATCGTCGTGTCGTACAAGTACTCGCGCGAAATCGCCCTGGCCGGCCCGGCCTACCTCGTCTACCGCTTCCAAGACCAGACCAACTAGGTGCAACCCAGTCTATTAGCGCTGCAGGACCGCCTGCAGCATGCCTTTTCCGATCCTGCGCTCCTGCAGCGTGCTATCACGCACCGCAGCTTCTCTGCGGACCACAACGAGCGCCTCGAATTCCTCGGCGATTCCGTCCTCAACCTTGCGGTGTCGAGCCTGCTCTACGAGCGGCTGCGCTCGTTGCCAGAGGGCGACCTCTCGCGCGTTCGCGCCAACCTCGTCAAGCAGGAAACGCTGCACCAACTGGCCCTGAAGCTTCAGCTGCCCGAGGTGCTGCGCTTGGGCGAGGGCGAGTCCAAGTCGGGCGGCAAGCAGCGCCCCTCGATCCTTGCCGATGCGCTCGAGGCGCTCATCGGCGCCGTCTACCTCGACGCGAACTATGCGCGTGCCGAGCAGCTCGTGCACCGGCTGTTCCAGGGCATCGAAATCAACCCGCAGATGCAGGCCGCCTCCAAGGATGCGAAGACCGCGTTGCAGGAGTGGCTGCAGGGCCGCAAAATGAAGCTGCCCCAGTACCGCGTGGTGGGCACGGTGGGGGCTGCCCACCGCCAGACCTTTGACGTGGAATGCGAGATTCCCGAACTGGGCCTGGCCGAGCGCGGTATCGGCGGCTCGCGCCGTGCGGGCGAGCAGGCCGCCGCCGCTGCCATGCTCGCCACCTTG
>JASLFM010000147.1 GCA_030150585.1 Acidovorax sp. | reverse complement strand
CCTTGAACTTCAATCGAATCTGGAGAATCTGGAAAAAAGGCGCAGTGGTTGCTGCGCCTTTTTTCCAGATTCTCCAGATTCGATTGGAGTTCAAGGTTAGCCTGCATGAGCAACAACACCCGCGTTCGCAAAGCTGTTTTCCCCGTCGCCGGATTGGGCACCCGCTTCCTGCCGGCCACCAAGGCCAGCCCCAAGGAAATGCTCCCGGTGGTGGACAAGCCGCTGATCCAGTACGCCGTCGAAGAGGCCTACGAGGCCGGCGTGCGCGACATGATCTTCGTCACCGGCCGCACCAAGCGCGCCATCGAAGACCATTTCGACACTGCCTACGAACTCGAGAATGAGTTGGAGAACGCTGGCAAGCAGGCCATGCTGGAGCTGGTGCGTGGCATCAGCCCCGCCGACATGAACTGCCTGTTCGTGCGCCAGCCGCGCTCGCTGGGCCTGGGCCACGCCGTGCTGTGCGCCGAGCGGCTGGTGGGTAGCGAGCCTTTCGCCGTGCTGCTGGCCGACGACCTGATGGTGGGTGAGAGCGGCGGCCCCGGTGTGATGGCGCAGATGACCGCCGCCTTCGCCAAGCAAGGCCGCTCGCTGCTGGCCGTGCAGGAGGTGCCGCTGGAGCACACGCGCCGCTACGGCATCGTCAAGGGCGAGCCCGCTGGCGGCCCGCTGATGCGCATCGATGAAATCGTGGAAAAGCCCGCGCCGGAAAAAGCCCCATCGCGCATGGGCGTCGCAGGCCGCTACGTGCTCACGCCGCGCATCTTCGAGGAAATCCGCAACCAGCCGCGCGGCGTGGGCGGCGAGATCCAGCTCACCGACGCCATCGAACGCCTGATGGCCCACGAGACGGTGTACGCCTTCCAGTACGCAGGCAAGCGCTACGACTGCGGCAGCAAGGAAGGCTTTCTGGAGGCGACGGTGGAACTGGCGCTGCAGCACCCGCAGGTGGGCCCGCAGTTCCGCGAGTACCTGAAGACGCTGGCGCTCTGATTCCGATAGCTGCCAGCGCTTGCCGCACAGGCGCTGGCGGCCTTTTCAGCTCTAACGGCGGCGCAGCACGTGGATGTATTCCTCGCCCACCGTTTTCTGCTCCACCAGTTCGTTGCCCGTCTGCTTGGCGAATGCCTGGAAGTCGCGCAGCGAGCCGCTGTCGGTGGCCAACACCTTGAGCAGCTGGCCGCTGGACATGTCGGCCAGGGCCTTCTTGGCCTTGAGGATGGGCAGCGGGCAGTTGAGGCCGCGCGTATCGATTTCCTTGTGGATGTCCATGTTCAGTCCTTTGGAGCGTCCAGTCCCCGCCGGCGCTCTTCGTTTTCCTCGGCCGTGAAAAATACCGGCTCGTGCCCCCGGGTGCGCAGCCAGTCGGCCAGCGCGTAGCCGGTGCCTGCGGGCCAGCACTTCAAGTCTGCCAGGTCGTAGAAGCGGTGGTCCAGCAGCTCGGGCGAGAGCTTCACGGTACCCCGCGCCTCCACGTGGTACGCAATGATGACCTGATTCATGCGCAGGAACTCGTAGGCCCCCACGATCCGCGAGGAAATCACGTCGAGGTTGGTCTCCTCCTTCACCTCGCGCGCAATGCCCTCCTGGGGCGACTCGCCCGCCTCCATGAAGCCGGTGATGAGCGCAAACATCTTGGGCGGCCAGGCCGCGTTGCGCGCGAGCAGCACCTTACCGTCCACCTCCACAATGGCGGCGAGCACGGGCGTGGGGTTATTCCAGTGCGTCCAGCCGCAGGCGGCGCAGCGCAGGCGCTCCTTGTCACCGCCGTCCTCGGCCATGACGATGGGCGCCAGCTCTGCGGCGCAGTGGGTGCAAAAGCGGGTGTGGTATTGCATTGCTCTTGTTTTGGTAGCTTGCAGCGTACGCCAGGCGCGCGCCAAAGGCCTTTCTACCTCATGCAGGAAAGACGCCCGTGGACAGGTAGCGGTCGCCCCGGTCGCACACCACGAAGGCGATCGTGGCGTTCGTCTCGCGCGCTGCAATCTGCTGGGCCACCCAGCACGCGCCCGCCGCGGAGATGCCGCCGAAGATGCCCTCCTCGCGCGCGAGGCGCCGGCACATTTCCTCGGCATCGTCCTGGCTCACGTAGACCAGCTCGTCCACCGCGCGCGGGTCGTAGATCTTGGGCAGGTATTCCTCGGGCCACTTGCGGATACCGGGGATGCGCGAGCCTTCCTGCGGCTGCGCGCCGACGATCTGGATGGCGGGGTTCTTTTCCTTGAGGAAACGCGACACGCCCGTGATGGTGCCCGTGGTGCCCATGGCGCTCACGAAGTGCGTGATGCGCCCGCCCGTCTGCTCCCACAGCTCGGGGCCCGTGGTCTCGTAGTGGATGCGGGGGTTGTCGGGGTTGGCAAACTGGTCCAGCACCACGCCCTTGCCCTGCTTGACCATGGTGTCGGCCAGGTCGCGCGCGTATTCCATGCCGCCGCTCTTGGGCGTGAGGATCAGCTCGGCGCCAAAGGCCTTCATGGTCTGCGCGCGCTCGATGGAGAGATCTTCGGGCATCACCAGCACCATGCGGTAGCCCCTGATGGCCGCCGCCATGGCCAGGGCAATGCCCGTATTGCCTGACGTGGCCTCGATCAGTGTGTCGCCCGGACGGATCTCGCCACGCTCCTCGGCGCGGCGGATCATCGAGAGGGCTGGCCGGTCCTTTACCGATCCCGCCGGGTTATTGCCTTCGAGCTTGCCCAGCACCACGTTGCCCCGCGCCTGGTTCTCCTGCGCGCCGATGCGCTGCAGTGCAACCAGCGGCGTGCGGCCAATCGCGTCTTCAATGGTGGGGTAGGTCGTCGGTTGGGAAGTCATACGGCCCTACTGTGCCATAATTTACGACTTCGCTCATTCCCGCCGGAGTGGTGAAATTGGTAGACGCAGGGGACTCAAAATCCCCCGCCGCAAGGCGTGCCGGTTCGATTCCGGCCTCCGGCACCACCTCGCAAGGGCCGCACAGCTTCATCAGCGTGCGGCCCTTTTCTTTTGCGCCTCAGGCCTCCTCGTACAAGCGCAGGGCCAGCAAGCCGTGCCCCATCGTCGCGCCAGCCCGCACGGCCGCCGCGATGGACACCAGCTCGGCCAGCTCCTCGGCCGACGCGCCGGCCTTGCGGGCAGCGCGGGCATGGACGTCGAGGCAGTACGCGCACTGGGTCGTCAGCGCCACCGCCAGCGCGACCAGCTCGCGGGTCTTGGGAGGAATCCGCCCCTCGGCACGTTTCGCCGCATGGTCGAAGGCCATGAAGGCCCGCCCCTCTTCGGGAGCGAGCGAGAGCAGTTGCTGGATCCGCTGAAAGTCCTTGGGGGATTGGTAATCGCTCATCGTGGAATTCCTTTCTGCGCAGCGGGGTCCGAGCCGGCATCCGCATCCCAATAGCCGCTGCGGACCAGACGCTCCTTCACCATGGATCGCGCCCGGTGGAGGCGGCTTTTCACGGCGGCAACGGAGATCTCCAGTTGCTCCGCCACCTCGGGCGCGCTCCATTCGTCGACGTCGCGCAGAATGAGCACGGTCCGGTAGGGGGCGGGGAGCGCGTGGATCGCCGCGGTGAGATCCATGCGCAAATCCACAGGAATCACCGGAGCCGCGGTCTCGGGCCGGTCCACCTCCTGCGGCGGGCCTGCGGGCTCCAGCGCACGGAAGAGGCGGTAGCACTCCCGCTCGACAATGCGGAACAGCCACGCCGCAAAGGCGGCGGCGGTCCGCAGGGCGCCGATCCTGCGGTACAGCTGCCACAAGGCAATCTGGACTGCGTCTTCCGCATCTTCGGTGGTGGTGCAGGTCCGCCGGGCGAATCGTTTCAGATCGGGTTGGCAGACCTGGAGCAGCTTCGAGATGGCCGCCGCATCGCCGGTGCAGGCGGCCTCGACGAGTTGCTGCGGGGCCTGCATCACGGCCTCCGGCCCAGGGGCTTG
Source organism: Acidovorax sp. (assembly GCA_030150585.1). GTDB lineage: Bacteria > Pseudomonadota > Gammaproteobacteria > Burkholderiales > Burkholderiaceae_C > JASLFM01. The sequence continues at coordinate 4,659 of JASLFM010000147.1, read as the reverse complement.
CGTCCGAACAGCGCACAGGCCGGGCAGAAGCCGACCAGGGCTGTGCCAGCGAGCATGCCGGCGGCCATGAAGCCGGCGGCCTGCGCCCAGCCAGGGGGAACGAACCCGTAGGCCGCGAGCGCCGCGCAGGCGCCCAGGCCCAGACGAAGGGCCCGCTCGGGGGCGGGAAGGTTGCGCTGAAGGTAGAGAATGGTGTGGTCCTTTCGATGTTGACACCTGCATAGAGGCCGCCACATCGCAAAAGGGTGCACAATTTTCGCGTACGGCGCCATGCCCGAACATGTCCGCATTCGCACAGCGGCGCCCAGCGTGCCACCGCGGCGCATGGCCGTCGCAGCCTCGCCGCCCGCCTGCAGGGAGGCAGGGGCGGGCACCAGAGCTCAGCGCGCCCCGGCGGGCTCCATGCCGGTGCTGCGCACGATGGCAGCTGCCGCCGGCGCCGCCAGGAAGCGAATCAGGTGGCGTGCCGCTTCGGGATCCTGCGCGCCCACGGCCACGCCGGCCGAGAAGAATACGCGCTGCTGCACTTCGTCAGGCAGGGGCCCCACGAACTCCAGCTCCTTGAAAGGCAACAGCTCGCTCACCTGCTGAAAGCCGATATCGGCGTCGCCGCGCAACACCACCGCGCCTACGCGCTCGCTGAAGATCTTGGTGGCCTTGCCTTTCATCTCCTCGGCGATGCCCAGACGCGGGAACAGTTCGTTGGAGAGGTAGGTTCCGCTGGCGCTGGCGGAATAGGCAACGGTCCTGGCGTTCAGCAGGGTCTGCTTGAGCGCCTCCACGCTGCTGATGTCCGGCAACGGCGTGCCTTTGCGCACGCTCATGCCGATCATCGAGCGGGCGAGGTCTACGCGGCTACCCGCCTGCACCTTGCCCTGGAGGATCAACTGGTCCAGTCCCGAGTCGGCCAGGATGACCACATCAAACTGCTCGCCCCGCGCCATGCGGCTCGGGATGGAGTCGGGCGCGTTGCCTATGGACGCGCCGCGCGCCGTGACCACCTTGTGGCCCGTGGCCTGCTCATACAGTGGCACGAGCTGGTCGTACGCGGCCGAGAATCCGCCCGACGTCACGACGCGGATTTCCGCCGCCTGCACGGCGGACGGAGCGGATGCGCCGAGGGCCAGGCCCACGCTGGCGGCGATGCCGAGCAGTGCGCCCAGTGCACGGCGGCGCAGGCCGGAGAAAGAGGGCTGGGAAGGGGCGAGGGGCTGCATGTCATGTCTCCTGTTGATTTGGGGGATGTGCGGGCCGGCCGTATCAGTCGGCCGTGATCTTTCGCTCGCGGATGATGCGGCCCCACTTGCCGTACTCGGCGGCGATGAACTTGCCCAGCTCCTCGCGGGTGCCTGGAGCGGCCGTCTGGCCGTGCTTGAGCAGGTTGTCGCGCACCTCAGGGGTGTTGAGCACCTTGACGAGTTCCGTGTTCCAGCGGTCCAGCAGCGGCTTGGGTGTCTTTGCGGAGGCCACAAAGGCATACCAGTTGGTGGCGTTGAAACCCGGGAAGCTTTCCGCCACGGTGGGCACGTTGGGCATGTAGGCGGGGCGGGTCAGCCCGGTGGTGGCCAGCGGGATGAGCTTGCCCGACTCGATGTGCGGCAGGGCCGTGGGGGGCGCCGCGTAGAACGAGGCCACACGGCCGCCCAGCACGTCCTGCAGCGCTGGCGCGCCGCCCTTGTAGGGCACATGCACCGTGTCGATCTTGGCGACGTCGTTGAGCAGTTCCCCCGCCAGGTGGGAAGCCGATCCGGGGCCGGTGGAGGCGAAGTCCAGCTTGCCAGGCTCGCGCCGGGCCTTGGCCACGAATTCGCCCAGCGTCTTGATACCCGTGCTGGCCGGCACCACGAGCACGTTGGGGAAGGTCACGCCCATGGTGATGGGGGCCAGATCCTTGAGCGGGTCGTAGCTGAGCTTCATGAAGTGGGGCGAGATGCTCAGCGGCCCAATCGAGCCGAACAGCAGCATCGACCCATCGGCGGGGCCGTTGGCCACTTGCGCATGCGCCAGGTTGCCGCCTGCGCCCGGCTTGTTGTCCACCACCACGGCCTGACCGATGTTTTCGCTGAGCTTCTTGGCAATCACGCGCGCGGCGATGTCCGCCGACCCTCCGGCGGCGAACCCCACCACCAGGGTCACGGGCTTCTTCGGCGGGAAGTCCTGGGCGTGCGCCACCGGGGCAGCGAGGGAAAGGCCAGCCGCCAGGGCGCCGGCCGAGATCAGGGTGCGTCGTTGCATGGTGTCTCCGGTATTGGCCGGACCCTCGCGGGCCCCGCAAAAGGTCGCCATCCTATGCAGCCGTTAATATTCTGTGAATTGCAATTTACAAACACACTGTTGCATGCAGCGCATCAAATTCGACATGGGAGAGCTGGTGGCCTTCGTCGTCACGGCCGAGAAAGCGAGCTTTCGCCTCGCGGCGGAAACGCTCTTCCTGTCCCCTCCGGCCCTGAGCAGGCGGGTCGAGCGGCTCGAGGCGGCCCTGGGCGTGCGCCTGCTGGAGCGCACCACGCGGCATGTGGAGTTGACGGCGGTGGGGCAGGAGTTCCTGCACGAGGCCCGCGCGGCCCTGGCGGGCCTGGAGGAGGCCGTGCAGCGTGTCGGCGACCAGCTGAAGCTGCGACGCGGACGGGTGGCGATTGCCTGCATCCCCTCCGTGGCCACCAACCTGCTGCCGCGTGTCCTGGGGGCATTTGCCGCCGCCCAGCCCGAGGTGCAGGTGCACGTCATCGACGAAAGCGCACGCCAGGTGCTGGACGCCGTCCTTCGGGGGGAAGCGGACTTCGGCGTGAGCTTCACCGGCAGCCAGGATTCGTCGCTGCGCTTCGAAGCACTGACACGCGAGCGCTATGTGCTGGCCATGCCGCGCAGCCACCCCTGGGCGGGGCGCAGGGAAGTCGGCTGGTCGGAGCTGGCGGGGCAGCGGCTGGTGTCGGTGTCCCATCAAAGCGGCAACCGATTGCTGCTGGACCAGGTGATGGCCGACATGCCCCATCGGCCCGTGGCCTGGTATGAGTGCAATCACGTCACCGGCACATTGGCGCTGGTGGAAGCCGGTTTGGGCCTGGCGGCCATTCCCCAGCTCGCCCTGCGGCCAGACCATCCGGCCGTCTGCGGCGTGCCCTTGAGCGCGCCCGACGTATGGCGCACGCTGGGCCTGCTGCAGCGGCGCGACCGCGTCCTGAGCCCGACGGCCGAGGCACTGCGGCAGTGCCTGCTGCAGGCGCACGCCCCCGCTTGAGACGGGGCAACGGCGGCCGGGCCTCGGATCGCCGGATTTCTCCGGGCGATCGCCCACCCGTCCTGGCGCTACCCGGCGGGCCCATCAGCCGCCTGCAGCAACCGCGGACGGCTCAGTTGTCCTGCCGCCGTATCAGTTGCCGCCCGCTCGCGGTGATGGCGAGCGCGCCCGACGCATTCTTGGTGATGTAGCCCCGCTCGTACAAGCGCCCTGACAGGTGTTCCTTGAGCGCATGGGGCAGGTCGATCACCTGGCCCATCTCCAGTTGCTTGAGTGTGGCGATCTCATCCACGGTGGGATCGAAATGCGGGGCATGGTAGGTGGCGGTCATGTCTGAATTCCCCCGTTTTGCAGGTTCAACAACAAAAGCCCGGCACCAGATTAGCCGGGCGGCGCGCCCAGTGCAAGCGAGGCCACCCTCGGCGTGTTCGCGCGGGATGGGCGATGATTGGAGCCCCGCGGCCGCCCCAAGTTCAGCACCGCCGGCCGCCCTCACTCTCATGCTCTACGCCCTCACCGCCCTCTTCGCCTTCCAACTCCTCGGAGAACTCCTCGTCCAATGGCTGCACCTGCCGCTGCCCGGCGCGCTGGCCGGCATGCTGCTGCTGCTCGCTGCGCTGCTGGCCTACGGCCGTGTGCCCGAGGCGCTGGAGCGCACCGCGAGCGGCCTGCTGCAGAACATGATGCTGCTGTTCATCCCGGCCATCGCAGGCGTGATGCTGCACTTCGACCGCATCGCGCGCGAGTGGCTGCCCTTCCTCGTGGCGGGCATCGCGGGCGCGGCCATCACGCTGGTGGCGACGGCATGGACGCTGCGCTGGCTGCTGCGTGACAGCGCGGATGCACGCCCCTCCGAGCAGGAGCGCGCATGACGGACGCCCTGCCCGCCCTCTCTCCCATGGTGGCCTGGCTCGCCGCCTCGCCGCTGCCCTGGCTGGTGCTGACCATGCTGGCCTACACGCTGACGCTGGCGCTGTACCGGCGCAGCGGTGCGCACCCGCTCTTGATTCCGCCGCTCACGGCCACGGCGCTCGTCGTGGCCGCGCTGCTGCTCACGGGCACGCCCTACACCACCTACCGCGAGGGCGTGGGGCTGCTGAGCTTTCTGGTCGGCCCCGCCACGGTGGCCCTGGCCATCCCCCTGTATGCGCAGCGCGGGCGCATCCGCCAGCTCTGGCGGCCGCTCAGCGTGGCCCTGCTCGTCGGCTGCACGGTGGCCATCGTCTCGGCCCTACTGCTGGCCTGGGCGCTGGGCGGCACGCGCGAGACGCTGATGTCGCTCGCGCCCAAGTCCGCCACCATGCCCATCGCCCTGCCGGTGGCCGAGCGCATGGGCGGCCTGCCCTCGCTCGCGGCCGTGGCCGTGGCGGTCACGGGCATCGCGGGCGCGGTGCTCGCGGCGCCGCTGCTGCGCCTGCTGC
>JASLFM010000112.1 GCA_030150585.1 Acidovorax sp. | reverse complement strand
AAGCGCGCCCACGCCGGGTTCGTGCACCTCGCAGCACAGGAAGTTGTCGGCCGGGCGCACGCGCGCGATGTGGGCCGTGGCCTCGCCCATGCCGAAGCCGATCTCCAGGATCAGCGGCGCATCGCGGCCAAAGGCGGCCTGTGCGTCGAAAGGCACGGGGGCGTAGTTCAGCAGAAAACGGGGCCCGAGGTCAGCGAAAGCCTTGGCTTGGCCCGTGGTAGTGCGGCCAGCGCGGCGCACGAAGCTCTTGATGGCCTTGGGGTAGGCGACACCGGCCAGCGCGTCGCCGGCGGGCTGTGCGTCGCCAGAGGCGGCGGGGGAGGAATGCGGTTCGATCACAGTGACAGATTGTAAATATGCGCCCAGGCCTTGACCCAGGCGGTGAGCGCATCGCTCACCGATTGGCTGCCTGGCCGTGCCGGGGGCAGGCCCAGCACCTGCGCGGCCGCCTGCAGGGCAAGCAAGGGGTCGCGCAGATCCAGGGCCGGGGCGCCGTGCTGCTTGGAGAGTTTCTCGCCATCGGCCGAGCGCACCAGGGGGGTGTGCAGGTAGCGGGGCGTGGCCACATCCAGTGCACGCTGCAGCAGGATCTGGCGGGGCGTATTGTCCGCCAGGTCTTCGCCCCGCACGACGTGGGTGATACCCTGGTCGGCATCGTCCACCACTACGGCCAGTTGGTAGGCCCAGAGCCCGTCGGCGCGCCGCAGCACGAAGTCACCCACGGTGCGGGCCACGTCCTGGCGCTGGGGGCCGAGCCTGCGGTCGTGCCAGCGGAGCTCGCTGCCTGGCATCGAGTGCGCCTGGTAGTCCGTGGCGTTGAAGCGCCAGGCGCGGGCCGGGCGCCCGCGCAAGCCCGCGCGGCAGGTGCCGGGGTAGGGCCGTTCCACGTGGCGCTCGTGGGCCAGGCCTTGGGCGCTCCAGGCGGCCTCGATCTCTTTGCGTGTACAGGCGCAAGGGTAGGCCCAGCCCGCTGCCTGCAGCCGCTCCAGCGCCTGTTGGTACGGCGCGCCCCGGGTGGACTGCCACAGCGGCGGTGCATCGGGGTGCAGGCCGCAGGCAGCCAGCTGGGAGAGGATGAGCGCATCGGCGCCCGGTGCGCAGCGCGGCGCATCCACATCCTCGATGCGCACGAGCCACTGTCCACCATGGGCGCGCGCGTCGAGCCAGCTCGCCAGCGCGGCCACGAGTGAGCCCGCGTGGAGCGGCCCGGTGGGTGAGGGGGCGAACCGGCCGATGTAATTCAAGCCCAGGCTCAAGCGACGGCCAGGGCCAGTTCCAGGCCCGAAACGAACGCATCCTCCACCCGGTGGCCCAGGCACCAGTCGCCGCAGGCACCCAGGCCCGATGCGCCGTCCCACAGGTGGCTGCGGCCGAGCGCCTCGGTGGTCTGGGCGTGGTGCCAGCGCCGCACGTCGCTCCATGCGGGCTCGGCATGGATGCCGGTCACTTCCGAGAATGCGCGGCGCAGCTTGGCCTGCACGCGCTGCGGGTCGTCTGCGAGGTGCTCTTGCGACCAGGCAGGGCTGGCCTGTACGGTCCACCGTTCGATCTGGCTGCGCCCGGGCTTGGACGATTCGCGCGCCAGCCAGGCGATGCGGTGGTGGGTGCTGCGCGCGGCGTTCCATTGCGGGCCCAGCGTGGTCAGGCCGGGCTGCGCGGCCTGGGGAAAGGCGAGCATCAGCGTCCAGCAGGGTGCGATGGAGACACTGGACAGTGGTGTGTCGAGTGCGCTCGCCACGTCCGAGGCCGCGAGCAGCGCGCGCACCTGGGGCGCGGGCTGCGCGAAGAGGACGGCATCGAAGCCCGCATGCACCTGGCGGCTGCCGCCTTCGGCTTCGCAGTCGAGTTGCCAGGCCAGGGGGTGAAGCCGGTCGCGTTCGAGGCGGGTCACGCGCGTGCTCGCGTGCAGGCGGCCGGCTTGTGCGAGCGGAGCGGCCCAGGTGCCGACGAGCGACTGCATGCCGGGCTGCGCGACCCAGTGCGGCTCGCGCGGAGGCGGCGCGGCAGCGGCCACGCGGCCCGCGGCGTCGAGCACGCGCACGGTGGAGGCACTCCAGGGGCGGTACTGGCCCGGCACGGTCTGCAGCGCGCGCTCGAAGCGGCTGTCGCGCACCGTGAAGTACTGGGCGCCTGCGTCGAAGCTGCCGAACGAGGAGGCATGCGTGGCCATGCGGCCGCCCGGCTGCGCCTCGCGCTCGAACACCATGACCTCGTGGCCGGCTTGCACGAGCGTGCGCGCGCAGGCCACGCCCGCCATGCCGGCGCCGACGATGGCGAAGCGGCGCGGCGCGGCGGCTGCGGAGCTTCGCAGCCGGGTGCGGGAGCGGGGGGCGGGATCGGTCATGGCAGGCCTTTCGTTATCGAGGTGGATGCGTTTGAAGGACAGCAACCACTCTACACGCGCATGGCGCTCCCCGGACGCGTGAAAACACGCCCTGGATCAGAAATGGTGGTTTTCGATGAGCGCACGGCGCGTGGCCGTGCTGCCGAGCTGGTCGAGCCACCACTGCAGCGCGCGGCCCGGCGCCGCGCGGCTCGGCCCGCCCCATGCGTAGTGCAAGCGCACGACGCGTTCGGCGCGTGCCACACGGCGCACCACGAGGTGGCCCGCCTCCACGTAGGGCCGCACCATGGGCTCGGGCAGGAAGCCGCAGCCCAGGCCGCGCAACTGCGCCTGGATCTTGGCCTGCATGGTGTCCACGGTGAGCACGTCCTGCCCGCCCAGCAGGCCCATGGTGGCGCCGCCACGCTGGGCCGAATCGGCCACGGCCACGGCGCGGTGCTGCAGTAGTTGCGCGTCGGTGATGGGCTCGGCCGCCTGGGCCAACGGATGGTGGGGCGCGACCACGAAGACGAACAGCGTGTCGCCGAGCACGCGGGCCTGCAGGCCGCTCACGTTGCTGGCATTCACGGCCACGCCGATGGCGAGGTCCGCGCGGCCCGAGGTCAGCGCCTCCAGCGTGCCAGTCAGGATTCCGTCGCGCAGCTTGAGCCGGGTGGGCGGCGAGAGCGCGTAGAACGCCTCGACGAGTTCGAGCAGCGTGGTGCGTGAGATGAGTCCGTCGGACGCCACCGTGAGCTGCGGCTCCCAGCCCGTGGCCACGCGCCGTACGCGGTGGGCGACGGCGTCCAGGTCCTCCAGCAGGCGCGCGCCCTCGCGCAGCAGCTCAGCGCCCGCCTGCGTGGGCCGGGCCTGGCGCGCGCTGCGGTCGAACAGCAGCACGTCCAGTGCGTCCTCGATCTGGCGCACGCGGTAGGTCAGCGCGCTGGGCACGAGGCCCAGTTCGCGGGCCGCCGCGGCGAAGCTGCCGGCCTTGGCGATGGCGTCGAGCATGGCCAGGGCGTCGGGGGTGAGTACGTCGCGGGCGTAGGGCATGGCGGCAGGAGGTAATTCAAAGTTTTTGAATGATGCCATCAATGCGGCTGCCCCCCGAAACAGGCCCCGGCTCCTACAGTGGAGTCATTGAAAGGAGCACCACCATGCTGACTCTGCGCAAATCCCAAGACCGAGGCCATGCCGACCATGGCTGGCTCAACTCGCACCACAGCTTCTCGTTTGCGGGCTACTACGACCCGCGCCACATGGGCTGGGGCAACCTGCGCGTCATCAACGAGGACCGCATCGCGCCCGGCACCGGCTTCGGCACGCACGGCCACCGCGATATGGAGATCATCAGCTACGTGCTGTCGGGCGAACTCGCCCACAAGGACAGCATGGGCAACATCGTGGGTATCCCGCCCGGCGATGTGCAGCGCATGAGCGCGGGCAGCGGCGTGATGCACAGCGAGTTCAACCATGCCGAGGGCCAGACCACGCACTTTCTGCAGATCTGGATCGAGCCCAACGTGCGCGGCATCGCCCCCAGCTACGAGCAAAAGCGCTTCGCCGATGCCGAAAAGCGCGGCCGGCTGCGCCGCGTGGCCTCGCCCGACGGCGCTGATGGTTCGGTGACCATCCATGCAGACGCCACGCTCTACGCGGGCCTGTTCGATGGCGCCGAAACGGCCCGCGTGGCCATCGCTCCCGGCCGCAAGGCCTACGTGCACCTGGTGCGCGGCGCGCTGACGGTGAATGGCGAAAGCCTTCGCGGCGGCGATGCGGCGCTGCTCGATGGCGAGCCCGAGGTGAACCTGGCCCACGGCAGCGATGCCGAGGTGCTGGTGTTCGACTTGGCCCCTTGATTGATTTTTCAGCCGATTTCCGTCCCTTTCTTTTCATTTCATCCCAAGGAGTTCTTCCATGTTTGCTTCCCTGCAAAACCCACTGTCCCTCATTGGCCGGGTCCTCATCGCCGTGCTGTTCGTGCCTGCGGGCTTTGGCAAGATCACCGGCTTTGCCGGTACCGTGGGTTATGCCACGGCAATGGGCATGCCCCTGCCCACCGTGAGTGTGGCTGTCGGCCTGGTGATCGAGTTGGTGGGCGGCCTGGCGCTGCTGCTGGGCTTTGGCACGCGCTTCGCGGCGCTGGCGCTGGCCGTGTTCACGCTTGTGGCCAGCTTCATCTTCCATGCCTATTGGGCCGTGCCCGAGGCGCAGCAGATGGTGCAGCAGCTCATGTTCTTCAAGAACATTGCAGTGGTGGGCGGCCTGCTGGCCTTTGCCGCCTTCGGCGCCGGCGCCTGGAGCGTGGACGGCACGCGCGCTGCCCGCTGATTGAAGGAATTCAAGGATTCCCGGCCGGTGCCTCGGGGCACCGGTTCGCGCTACATTGAGACAGCAAAGGAGAGACACCCATGGCAATCGAACTGCGGCGCATCCCTGGCGCTCCCATGGCCCAGGCCATCACCATCCGCGGCCACGAGCTGGTGGCCGATGGCACGCTGGAGGAGGGCGGCGGCGACACGGGCCCCAACCCGCACGACCTGTACGATGCGGCGCTGGGCGCCTGCAAGGCGCTCACCGTGCTGTGGTATGCGCGCCGCAAGGGCCTGCCTGTGCAAGACGTGCAGACGGTAATCGAGCGCGACGCCTCTGCCGAGCGCAGCGGCACCTACCGTCTGGCGGCGCGGCTGCAGATCAGCGGCGATCTGACCGACGCGCAGATCGCCGAGCTGGAGGCCGTGGCGCACAAGTGCCCCGTGCACAAGCTCATGACCACCGTGACGACCGAGATCAGCACTTCCGTGGAGCGCATGCCGTGAACGATACCCTCCTGACGCTTTCGGGCCACGCCAAAGACCTGGGCGGCGGTTTCACCGTGCGCCGCGTGCTGCCCGCCATGGCACGGCAGGCCGTGGGGCCATTTTTATTCTTCGACCATTTCGGCCCCGTGACCGTGCACCCGCAGGACGAGCACGACGTGCGCCCGCACCCCCATATTGGGCTGGCGACGGTGAGCTATCTGTTCGAGGGGGCCATCCTTCACCGCGACAGCCTGGGCTCGCTG